>DONZ01000107.1:2723-3000 GCA_003512875.1 Desulfovibrio sp.
GAAAATGGAAAGACCGAATGCAATCCCGACAAGCCCCGGTGTTTATCTGTATAAGGATAAAGGCGGAAGAATCATTTATGTTGGCAAAGCGCGTAATTTAAAAAAACGTGTTCTTTCTTATTTCCGTCCCGACGAGCAGTTGACCGCAAAAACAAGAGCCATGATGAGCCATGCCGTTTCCGTTGAATTTTTAACCACGAGCACGGAAAAAGAAGCATTGCTCTTGGAAGCGAGCCTTATAAAAAAGCACAGACCGCATTACAATATTGTTTTGCGT
>DONZ01000004.1 GCA_003512875.1 Desulfovibrio sp.
GCGGCATAGGTCGTATCAAGTGCGTGTTCGGCGTCAATAAAAGCCGCGGTGCCGCCCTGTTTTTGGCATTCTGCGATAACGTGCAGGGTAAGGGTCGTTTTGCCTGAAGATTCAGGTCCGTAAATTTCCGTAACGCGTCCTTTGGGCACTCCGCCAATACCGAGGGCGAGGTCTAATCCGATAGAACCTGTAGGAATAACAGGAACCTGCACATGGGCGTTGTCTGATAATTTCATGACAGCACCTTGGCCGTATTTTTTTTCAATGGTGGTGAGAGCGGTTTTCAGAGCTTCCAATTTTGCGTCTTCTTGTGAAAGCGTGGGCTTTTTTGCCATAGTATATTTCCTTTTTAAGTATGCTATTAATATATTGTTTATAACCTTTTTGGCTTTGGCTGTCAAATAAGGGAAAATTGCGGCAAGGGAACGTGCGGACTTCTTCGCTTGCCTTTTTGCCTGTCTTTGCTATACTTTTTTCATGATGAAACAATATGACGCATTAGCTCTTTTTTCCGGTGGCTTGGACAGTATTTTAGCCGCAAGGCTGATGATGGAGCAGGGAAAAAGAATCCTTTGCCTGCATTTTACCAGTCCTTTTTTTGGGGATAACGCCGCCGTTCCTTTTTGGGAAAGAAAATACGGATTGGAAATACTGCCTGTTGACATTTCCGACGAATATTGCCAAATGCTTTGCAGTAATCCTGCAAACGGCTTTGGCAGCGCATTAAACCCCTGTGTCGACTGCAAAATTATCATGATGAAAAAAGCCAAAGCGCTTATGGCGGAATATGGGGCGAAATTTTTAATTTCCGGCGAAGTTTTGGGGCAGCGCCCCATGTCGCAGCGGCGTGATACGTTGAATGTGATACGGCGTGACGCCGAGGTGAGGGATATTTTGCTTCGTCCTTTATCCGCTTTGCACATGGAGGCATTGCCCGTTGAGCTGTCCGGCGAGGTGGATCGGGAAAAGCTTCTGGGATTATATGGACGGGGCAGGAAAGAACAGCTTTCTTTGGCAAAGCGTTTCAATATCGTTGATATTCCGACCGCAGGCGGCGGCTGCAAACTCACGGAAAAGGAAAATGCGCGGCGTTATTACGAAGTCATGCAAAAAGTGCGAAAGCCGAGCGCTAATGATTTTTTTCTGGCAAATCACGGACGCCAGCTTTGGAACGGAAATATTTGGGTCAGTATCGGGCGCAAGCAGGCGGATAACGAGCAAATGCGGCAATATCAAAAAGAAAGCGATTATATTTTGCGGATTGAACATTTCCCAAGTCCTTACTGCATTGTCCGTCAAACCGAAAATAAGCCGGTTCCTGCTGAAGAATTGCAACTTATCGGAAGTATTTTAGCGAGTTATTCCAATAAGGCATGTGCCTTTTTTACAGAAAAAAAAGAGCCTGTTTCCATAAAAATCGAGCATAACGGCAATATTGAACGAATCGGTGTCGAGCCTAAACGCTATGAGCAATACAGGGAACTGCATTTTGAGGAAATTAAAGACGCGTTGCAGCAATTGAAGAAAAATATGGCGGAATAAATCTCTTAGGAAACTTTTTTGTAGGAAACAAGCTGTATCAATCTTTCTTTATTGAGTTTATGCCTTGTGCCAAGATGTTCTATGATTTGTTCAAGAGTGAATTTCGGATTGCGGAATAAGAGAATAAGTTCTTGCAAAATCTCAATTTGCTCTTCCGGCATGAAGAGCGCGTAGCGTACAAGCTCTTTTTGCTGCAAAACGGTTTTGTCGCCGGAAATGAGAAATTTATAGAGCAGGGCTTCAAAAAAACTTTGAAAACGGATTTCCTCCGCCGCATGGATAAAATTTTCCGCATGGCAATTAATAACGATGTCGGGCTGAATTTGCCGCAAAATTTCCTTATCGAAACCTGTTGTCTGAAAAAAGAAAACATGGCTGAAATATTGGCTGATAGTGTTTATGGAAAAGCGGGTGAAGGAATCCCCGAAAATAACCCCGACCAAACGGCTGTGTTTTGAGTTTTCGCAAAGAATCAATCCTCCGACGTTGACTATCTCGTTGTAATAAATGATGTTGTTTTGCGGGTAGCGCCAGCACAGGGCTTGCGGGCAAGGCTCGGAGCTTATTTTTATCCATAAATCATGCAAAGGTGTTGTGTAAAATTTTTCCAAGCCTGAGGGGAGCTTCTGTTTTAATAGGCCGGCATATAATTGGTCGCAGGCAAAATCGTTCCAATGGGTATCGTATTGATAAAAGCAATGCTCTTGTTTTTTGAGTTCCTGAAAAAAGGACAGGGGATACTTTGCAGGCGTATGCTCTTGCAGCTGCATGGCGGGGCGGTTGTCGGAAATGGGGTAGTGTTTTAATTTTTCCTTATAAACGCATTGCTTGAGCGGAAGAATGATAAAATGATAGGCAGCGCCAAAAGAGGCGCAAAAGCTTTGCCGTTGTTCCAATTCCTGTTTCCAAGCTTGTATTTGGTCCTTATTGAGGGAAGATTTTCCCTGCAAAATGGAATGGATGGCATTTGTGCCCTGATAAGCGAAAAGCCATGAATCATCGGAAATGAGAACATCATTTAAAATCGAGTGCATTCTTACAGGCTTTGGATAAGTTTTTCCAAATTATTGGGTTCGCCCTCCCGGTAATCTTCCGGGTAAAGGAGCGCGGACATGAACCACGGGGAATTTACCTGCAAAGATTTTTCGGCGCTTTCGGAAAATCCGTGCAGGGTCAGTAAAACGTTTTCCGCTTGTTCAATATCCGAAACGTCTTGTTTTCGGGCGTTGTCGTACAGCGCTGCAAGAATGTGTGCTTTTTTATGCATGCTGCTGACATATTCCTGCTTGTTTCCCGCGGACAGCATTTTTTTCGCTTTTGCTTCAATATCTTGAATTTGTTTGGCGGTTTGCAAAAGATATTCTTTCAGAGCCATGGATTTTCCTTTGCTTTTTCAATATTATTTGCGTTTTTTGAGAACTTTTTTCATTATTTTCAACGCTTTTTCCATTTTTTCTTTTTTGGCTTGCGTTCCCATGTGTCCGATTCTGAATATTTTTCCGTCCATGGGACCAAAACTGCCCGCAATGTACATGCCATATTCGGCAAGAGCCCATTTCCATGACTTGAAATCAAACCCTTTTGGCAGCATGGCAGCCGTGCAGGTTGGGGAATTGACGGCTTCGGGGCTTGTCCAAAGCGGTATGCCAAGCTCTTTCAAGCCGTTTCTGCATAGTTCGGCAACTTCGAGGTGACGGCGGTATACAGTTTCAAGTCCTTCTTTTTCAAGCAGCTGCGCGGACTTATGTAAAGCCTGTATGCCGGTATAACAAGGAGTGTAAGGAAATTTCATGGGATTTTCGGCTGCATTGTGGAAAGGCAGAATACTGTCATATCCGGCATAGCCTACTTTTTCCGCAATTTCCCAAGCTGTATCGCTTACAAGCATGATGCCCGTGAAAGGAGGGCAGGAAAAACACTTCTGCGAACCGCCGAGCAGAATATCGCAGTTCCATGCGTCAGTTTTTATTTCAGCTCCGCCCATGCTGGCGACGGCGTCAACAACCAATAAAGGCACATTGCGTTCTTTTTTGAGTTTTCCGAGTTCTTCAAGAGGGTTGAGCGTACCAGAAGGCGTTTCGCAATGAACGGCGGTGATCATCACAGGTTTGGTGCGCTTAATCGCTTCGTCAATACGTTCCAAATCGTTCCGGGTAATGGTGCTGTCGTAGGGGAAAGAAACCTTATCGACAACACAGCCCAGACTTTCCGCCATATCGGCAAAGCCGTCGCCAAAAACACCGGTTCCAACCGTAACGACCTTGTCACCTGCCTTCAAACAGCTTTTTAATGCACCCCAAAGACCGACCATGGCTTCGCCTGTCGGGAAAATCGCCTCATTTTCCGTATTGCAGATTTTTTGGATTTTTTTCGTAAGATCGGCATAAAGTTCCGTGTATTCCGTTCCGAAGCGGGGCGGAGCGAAATCCTTATGCATGACTTTTGCAATTTTCGGGTGAATGGTCACGGGACCCGGATAAAATGGCAAGGCGCCATACGCTTTGAAACCCATGCTCAATTCCTTTCAGATCAGTATAATTAAAATTTGTATTGGTTGTTTGTTCCCAAATGGTTTGTAAGGCTGTGTCCGACAGTAAAAAGTTTCGCTTCGTCGAATGCGGAGCCGATAATTTGCATGCCTACGGGCATATTGTGCGCCATACCCACGGGAATTGCAAGACCGGGAAGTCCCGCAAGGTTCAAAGAAAGGGTGAAAATATCCATTTGGTACATTTGCAGGGGATCGGTCACGCTTCCTTTTTTCCATGCCGTAATAGGGGACACGGGGGCTAGGAGCACATCGCATTCTTTAAGGGCATTGACATAGTCATCGCGGATAAGGCGGCGGACTTGAGCGGCTTTTTTATAGTAGGCATCGTAGTACCCTGCTGAAAGAACATAGGTTCCAAGCAAAATGCGGCGCTGGACTTCTTCGCCGAAACCTTCCGTTCTTGACATGGTATACAGTTCGTCCAAATCCTGAGGTTGGTTTGTTCTGTGTCCATAGCGGATTCCGTCGTAACGGGCAAGGTTGGAGCTCGCTTCCGCCGAGGCGATGATATAATAAGAAGCGATGGAATACGTAAGATGGGGCATGGAAACTTCTTTTATGTTCGCTCCCAATTTTTTTGCTTCTTGTATGGTGTTTCGGCAGAGTTCCGCAATTTCGCCGTCCATAGCCTCGCTTTCAAAAAATTCTTTTGGCAGACCGATGGTGATATTGTTCAAATCCGTCTGAGGATGTTGGAAAAGCTTTGTGAAATCTTCTTTTTCACGGGGGGAGGAAGTGCTGTCCCTTTCATCGTGCCCTGAAATCACGGAAAGAATGAGGGCTGCGTCTTCAACCGTGCGCGTAAAAGGTCCGATTTGGTCGAGAGAAGAAGCATAGGCTAAAAGTCCGTATCGGGAAACGCGTCCATAGGTCGGTTTTAGTCCCACGCAGCCGCAAAGGGAAGCTGGCTGGCGTATGGAACCGCCCGTATCGGTGCCGAGCGAAGCAAAAGACTGGCAGCTTGCAACGCTGATGGCGGAACCGCCGCTTGAGCCGCCGGCCACGCAGTCCGTATTCCAAGGATTTGAACCGGCTTTAAACGCGGAATTTTCGCAGGTGCTTCCCATGGCGAATTCGTCCATATTGTTTTTGCCCAAGATAATGGCGCCCGCTTTTTCCAGTTGTTCAACAGCAAAAGCGGAATAGGGCGGAATAAAATTTTCCAGAATTTTGGAGCCTGCCGTTGTTTTCATATTCTTCGTCGCAAGGGCGTCTTTCACTGAAACGGGAATGCCCCAAAGAGGCATGGTTTCGTCAAAGCCTTTTTCATCAAGTTCTTTGGCTTTTTGCAAGGCTTGTTCCGGATAAATATTGATGAATGCTCCGAGTTTTTCATCTGTTTTATCGATATGCTCAAGACAGGAGCGGGTCAGTTCCGTTGCGCTGATTTCTTTTTTGGCAAGGGCTTTTTTTATTTCCGTTATGCTGCGGGTAATCATTATTTATTTTCCTTCTACTATTTTTGGCACGATGAAATATGTTCCGTCTGTTTCCGGTGCGTTTTTGAGAATTTGCTCCGGAGTTTGTTTGCGGAACGCTGTGTCTTCACGGACTGCGCTTTCATGAAACACGGGAGAATAAAGAGGGGCGGTATTTTCTGTTTTCGCTTCTGACAATGTATCGATATAATTTATGATATCAGTAAATTGACGGGATATTTTCTCAAGCGTTTTTTCGTCCGGAGAGAGTTTTGCAAGCTTGCAAAGGTGGGCTAAGTCTTGGGCGGAAGTTGTCATGGTATATCCTTTTTAGTTGAGAATGGATTGGATTAATGCGTCAAGGGCGTTTTGTTCTTCTTTCTGCTCTTGTTTTGTTTTGGTTTCATCGTCAAGGTTCGGCAGAGCCTTTCCGTTTTTTTGGTAAAGCAAAAACGCTTCCTTATTGAAAGGGGTGCGTCCGTTTCGGGCGGGCTGGTTGATTATGAGTTCTCTGGAAAGTTTGCCTTGGGCGGAATAAACGAACGGCGCGCCGATATAATCAACTTTCAGTGCGGAAAGTTTTCGGTTTACCTCTTGGTTTGGTTCTTTTTTTTGTATTTGCAGTTGACTGGACATGAGCACAAAGTCAAAGCCCAATGCAATCCAGTTTGTTCCGATGCTTTGCTGTTTGTTCAGTTCCCCTTGGAAAAATTCCTTATAAGGGCTTTCCCGTTTGCTGTCGTAAGAAACGGGGAAAAGCGTCAGAGCAAACGTTTGGGAAT
>DONZ01000160.1 GCA_003512875.1 Desulfovibrio sp.
ATCTTGACAGTGAAAAACGAACAAGCTTCCCGGGTTTCGCAGGTTCTTTTGAGTCACGGCATTCCCGTTGTCAGCCAAGGCAGTTTGGGCTTGAAAGAACACCCCGTCATCGTTGAAATGATGGCTTTTCTGCGTTTTTTGGCAAATCCTCTGGACGACGGCGCTTTTTGCCAAGTCCTTTTAAGCCGGCATATTTTTCCTGAAGATTTTTACTCCGCCTTTCCTGCGGAAGAAGTATGGAATTTTTTGATTGCCGAACGCAAAGGGGCTTGTTTTAATGCCTTCAGAGAAAAATATCCTCTTTTGTGGCAAACATATTTTCATGTGCTTGTAGACGGCGCAAGCCTTTTGACAGCGTATGACACATTGTGCGAACTGTATGAACGCATGGCGGTACTGGAGAGAAATCCCGACGCTTCCTTATATTTGCTGCGCCTGAAAGAACTTGCGTATTTGGCGGAAGAGAACGGCATTGTCGATATAAACGCCTTTCTGTCGTGGTGGGAGGAAAACGGGGATGAGGAAAAAGCCCCTTTGCCTGAAGGTTTGAATTCCGTTTCCGTTTTAACCATTCATAAATCAAAAGGCTTGGAATATGACGCCGTTATTGTTCCATGGCATGATTTCAGGATCGCCGTTCCGGACAATGTTCAAAAAATGAGCATTCCTTACGGGGGTAAAACGTATACCGTTTATTCCGCGCTGAACAAAGAATGCGCGGAACGTTACGAGCAAGCGCTTCTGGAGAAAGTCAAAGAAAGCATTAATGATACGTATGTCGCTTGGACAAGGGCTAAATCTGAATTGCATATTTTTATGCCTGCTGTTTGCAGGGAAAAAACGGAGAGGAATTTTTACCGTTTTATGGGCGCATTGCTTCATGAGCTTGAGAAATCTCCGGAAATGGAATTGGATAAAAATGAAAACCTGCTGCGGTTTGGCAAGCAATCCGATTTTCCAATTATTTCTGAAGAGAGCTTGCAGCTTGCGAAGTATGCCCTTTTTGGGGATGAAACGTATGAGGGCTTGCAGGAAAACAAAAAACAAGCTGTCGATTTGCTGCTTGCCGGCTATATGGTGAAAAATGGCGGCGGCGACGATTTGAAACTCAGGATATTGGCTGATGATGCGTTCCATGTTGCCAAAAAACTTTCGCATATTCTTTGCCCTTTCCGAAAGGAAAAGGAAAAAGAGAGGGAAACAAAGGCAAAACCGAAAGAAACGGTCGATTATGAACACAGCATGGGCTGGCTGCCGCAGCTTCGTATTTTCCGCTCCGATTTGGAGGAAGTGCAGGGGCATAAGAAATTATCCGCTAACAAACGGGGAACGCTTATTCACAAGAGTCTGGAGTATTTAGTGCTTTCCGGGAATATTGCCGAGGATTGCAAACGGGCGGTGTATGAGGCGATGAAATATTTGCCTTTTGGGCGTTTTTTGGACAGCGGCGGGCAAAACATTGTTTCAGGCAATGCTTCCCAATATGAAGTTTTGTATGATGAAGTGCAAAAAGATTTGCGGTGGTTCGCTTCTTTGGAAGAACCGTTTGGCGGTGCCGCTTTGTGGTTTAAATATGGGTATAAGGAACACGGGATTGCCGATGAAAAAGGCAGCTTGTTCCGCGTGGACCTGTTGGTGGAAATACCGGAGCGGCTCCGCGGGGAATATCAGGATATCGCCTATATAGCCGTCGATTATAAAACAGGATATGCGGGAGAGGATTTGCCGATAAAGAGCAATAGGGAGCAAATTCTGAATTATGTCGAATTGTTGGCAAAAGCGACAGGGAAAAAGGCGGTCGGGTTATTGGTGTATTTGGATGTGCGGAAATGCTGTATTGTAGAGAGTGAATAACCATGCGTCAGTATTGTAAAAAGTATAGGCAAAACGAACAGAATCCGTTTGCGGTTGTTTCTTGGCAAGATGATTTTCTTTATAAGCTTCAAGAACTTGTCGATTGTTTCATACAAGAGCGAAATATTTCCATGCAGGACATAGTGCTTGTTTTTCCGAATGCCAGACCCAAACGGTATTTGACCGCGCGCTATAAAAAATCGGCAGGGCAGAAACAACAGGCAGGCATTTTGCCGCAGATTTACACAAGCTCGGAATTTTATGCGCTTTGCCTGCATCATTTCGAGCGCGGGCAGTCCTTGTTTTCAGAGCAGGAACCTTTGGATAGGTATGCGAAATTATATGAAATCGTAAAAAATATTTTGCAAAAGAAAAGAAATACCCACTTTTCAGCCAGCGTGGAAATCCGGCAATTGGAAGCCAGTGAAACAGATGTTTCTTATAAAAAAGAAGAAAACGGCGTTTTGCAAATGGCGAAATTCTACCCATGGGCGGAAAGCCTTGACATGCTGTTTGAAGAATGTTTTCAGCATTTGATTTTTCCAAGGAATATTGAATATGCCGACGGGGAGGTTTCTCCCTTCGCCCAAAGCCTGCTTGCCGATTTAAAAGAAATTTTCACGGAATATGTGCGTTCCATGCAGGAAAAAAGACAATCAACGCCGGCGTACGGTCTTTTTCGGACAGCCCGCTATATCCAGTCCTATTATCAATATCAAGATGGAAAAACGCCTGACATCGCAGATATGCCTTTTGAAAAAAATAAGGGAGATGCGGAGTGTTTTTCTGATTTCACGCCCTATTTATTGCAGGGAAAATGCATTATTTTCGCAGGGTTCGTGTCTGTTTCGCAGGCGGAGGAAGTGATTTTGAAATATTTTTGGGAGCGGGGCGCCTGCCTTTGCTTTCATACGGACAGCCGCCTTGTGACCGATATCCGGGCTTTGCATTATTCCTGCGAAGAGCATGGGAAATGGCTGCAAAAATGGCGGGCAGAGGCTTATTTATTGGGCGCCGGCGGGGAAAGAAAACCCAAAATTTCTTTTTTGCCCGCTTATGATGTCCATTCGCAGCTGCAAAGTTTAAAAAAAGACATCATGCCTTATATTGAAACTGCGCAGGAACGTGATGATTACTGTGCCGTTGTTTTGCCGAACCCGTCTTTGCTCATGCCTGTTTTGCATGAGCTTCCCAATAAGAATATCAATATATCCCTTGGCTATCCCATACAAAGAACGCTGCTTTGGCAGTTTATGGAATGTATTTTCACTTTGCAGCTGCAAAAAAAAGAAAATGCGGGCGGGTATTCATACCGGGCGGAAGATTTGCGCGCCTTATTGCGGCATCCCTACGCGAAAATGCTTTTGGGGCAGGGCAAGCAGGGAAATTCCAAGGCAAGGGCGGAGCAAGCCGCTGTTTCCGATGATAATTTCAGCACATGGCGTAAAGTTTTGTATTATGCGGAAAAAAAATTGGCGGAACAAGGCGTGTATGCGGATTGTGCCGATTTTGTACAAAATACGCTTTTTGATTTGGATAATGAAAACCTGCCCTATGCGTTGAATGAAACCTTGGAAGAATTTATTGACAATTTTTTCGCTTTGACGGTTTTTTCATGGGAACAAGTTGAAAATTTGCGTGATATCGGCGAACGGCTTTATGCGTTGATTGATTTTTTAATACGTTACGGAGCCGGGGTTTGGTATCGTTTTCCTTTGGATAAGGAAGGGCTTGTGCGATTTTTGCAAAACACCGTGCCTTCCGTCATGCAAAACGGCATGGCGGAAAAGGTACTTCCTTTGAAAGTGTTATACGGTATTGTGGAACAGCTTGTTCATGCGGAACGTGTTCCTTTTGAGGCGGATCCGTTAACCGGTTTGCAGGTTCTCGGCATGCTTGAAACCCGCTTGCTTCGTTTTGAAAATGTTTTTGTACTTGACTGCATTGAGAGCGCTTTGCCCGCCCAGCAGAACCAAGATCCGCTGATGCCCGATTCCCTTCGGAATATGATTGGTTTGCCGGATAGGCACAGCCGGGAGATTTTGGTCGCCCATACCTTTTACCGGCTTATCAATGGGGC
The DNA here is from genome assembly GCA_003512875.1 of Desulfovibrio sp. GTDB lineage: Bacteria > Desulfobacterota > Desulfovibrionia > Desulfovibrionales > Desulfovibrionaceae > Taurinivorans > Taurinivorans muris. The sequence continues at coordinate 3,935 of DONZ01000160.1, forward strand.
GGAAAACGTGTACTGCTATTGGCAGGAAGGCGTGCTTTCTTCAGAAATTCAAAGTTCAAAAAATATCCGTTCCCGCTTTATTGAGGAATTGATTTGGGAAAAAGAAAAGAACAATAAAAAAGAGGGGATAAGCACTCCTTTTCTAAGGGCTGCTGATTGCGGTTTCAATGTTCCCGAACGGCGGAAAAAACGCGGTATTCCGATGAACGGCGCTCTATTTGCCGCGCTGGAGAATGTTCTTGCGTTCGGGCTTTCCGCAAAAGGTTTGAACGCGTATTTGCAATGCCCTGTAAAGTTTTATTATCAGTATTTGGCGAAAATAGGCGGAAAGGAAGAGCCGGAAGCGGGAGACAATCATTCGCTTTTCGGAACGAAAATCCATGAACTGTTAAAAGAACAGTATCAAGGCAAAAGCCGTGTCAAGCATGATGAGGCGTTCGCCCGGCAGCTGCTGCAGGGTTTTCATAAAAAATTCAACAAGAAAAACTGGCAGGAGTATTTTTCCGCCGAAAGTTATTTCATGCTTCAGGAATCCGGGAAATACTTTTTGAACAAATATTGTCAGGAAATGCCCAGCCAGCTTGAAATCCTTGCATTGGAACAGCAGTTTTCCCATTTATTGCAGCATGGGGCTTTTTCTGTTCCCGTTCATTTGATAGGATATGCCGACAGAATAGATAAGCGGGATGACAGTTATTGGATTGTCGATTATAAAACGACGAAAATCAATAAAAAGCAGGCGGCAATATGGAAAAATGAGAGCCTGCTGCATGAGTTGGCAGAAATGAACGGAAATTGGCAGGAAGAAAAGGCGGAGCACTGCTTTGAAGAATTGGCGGCGGAGCTTTCCGATATTCAATTGCCTTTTTATTTGTATTTGTTTGCAAGAGATTTTATTGATAAGCAAAACCGTGTTGATGGGAATGCGAACATTAATGCGTCTTGGATATTTTTAAGCGAGCGGAAAGAACCCTGTGAGCTTGCTCTTGTTTCTGAAAATGTCAAAAGCGGGCGGACAACGTGGGAGATATTGAAAGATATGCGGGAAAAGCATATGGATACTATCCTGCATTTTATCTTGAACCACATGGCAAAGGAAAAAAAATGGAAATGCAAAGAGGGCAAGTATTGCGGATATTGTCCGTTTGCCGAATATTGTTAAAGAAAAAGGGGCGCGGCGCCCCTTTTCGGTTATACAAAAAAACACCCGCATAAGCGGGTGAATTTTTTTTAAAAGAACCGTGAATAGCCTTGCAAAATGATGATACCGATGATGAACGGCAAAATATAGGCAAGATAAAAATACAGCCATTTTGGGAATTTCGCCCCGCTTCCCGTGTCGGCTTCTTTGCAGAAGTTTTCAAAGCCCCAGCCGGATTTATGGGTACAGAACAATAAGAGAATCAATCCTCCGAGAGGCAGTATATTGTTGCTTACGATGAAGTCCAAAAGGTCGAGAATGACGGAACCTTCGCCGAATGGTTTGATGCCGCTCCAGACGCTGAAGCCCAGAATACAAGGAAGAATAAGGAAGAACATGGCGCCGAAATTGATATTGATGGATTTTTTCCTGCTCCAGTGCAGGGCGTCCATGCTGTAAGCGATAATGCTTTCCATAACGCCGATAACGGTTGTCAGGGCTGCGAAAGACATGAAAACGAAGAACAACGTGCCCCAAAACAAACCGCCGTTCATTTCATTGAAAACGTTGGGCAAGGTGATAAAAATAAGGCTTGGACCCGCGCCCGGCTCAACCCCGAACGTGAAACAGGCAGGGAAAATGATGATACCTGCCATGAAGGCGACAAAGGTGTCCAATGCGCCGATGTACAGAGCTTCGCCGGTGAGAGATTTTTCCTTATTGAGGTAAGAGCCGAAAATCATCATGCCGCCCATGCCGACGCTGAGAGTGAAGAACGCTTGGTTCATGGCGTCGTTAATCATATTGAAAAGACCCGCTTCCTGAATTTTTTCAAAGTTAGGGGCGAGATAAAACGTCAAGCCTTCCTTCACGCCCGAAAGGGTGAGCGAATGCCCTGCAAGAACGAGGAGAATGAATAAAAGACCCATCATCATGAATTTTGCATAGCGTTCAATGCCTTTTTGCACGCCGAGGGCGCAAATCACATAGCAAATGCCCGTGACGATAAGCCCCCAGACATACATGGGGATCGGCTGCGCGAGCATATTTTCAAAATACGCGCCGACTTCCTGCGGGTTCAGCGGGGCGAGGGTGCCGATGGCGATATTGTAGCAATAACTGACAAGCCAGCCTGCAATGGGAATATAAAACATCATCAAAACAAACGGACCAACGTAACCGAACCAGCTGAACATGCGCCAGCCCTTGGTTGGGCTGAGTTCATGATAACAGCGCGCCATTGTTTTTTGCGAGGCGCGTCCTGCGGAAAACTCCATGACCATGATAGGCAAGCTTACTGCAAGCAAAAAGAAAAAGTAGGCGGCAAGGAAGAGAAGTCCTCCGTATTTGCCGACGACATAGGGAAAACGCCAAACGTTTCCAAGCCCGATGGCACAGCCTGCGGAAAGCAGAAGAAAGCCTAAGCGTGATGCGAGTTGATCTCTTGTTTTGTTCATAAAAAATCCTTATTTGCTGTTTCTGGGTTAGAAAAAACGGGCATATCCCTGAATGAAGACAAAGAACATGATGGCAGGCAAGATATAACTCAGGTAAAACCGCAGGCAGCGGGGGAATTTCATGCCTTCGCCGATATTCGCTTCTTCAAGGAATTTATCGTATCCCCAACCGTAACGGCTTGTGCAGAAAAGAAGAATGAGAAAAGAGCCGATAGGCAGCATGTTGTTGCTGATGATAAAATCTTCCAAATCCAAAATATTGGAACCCTCGCCTAAGGGGGCGATATGCGACCAGATGTTGAAACCGAAAATACAGGGGAGCATGAGAACGGTAATGGAAACACCCGTCACAACGGTCGCTTTTCTGCGTGACCATTCGTGCACGTCCATATAATAGGAAATGATGTTTTCAAAAACAGCAATGACAGTGGTGAGGGAAGCCGCCGCCATAAAAATGAAGAATAATGTTCCCCAGAAATTACCGGCGGGCATTTCATTAAAAACGTTCGGAAGCGTGATGAAAATTAGTCCGGGACCGGCATTGGGCTGAACCCCGTAAGTGAAGCAGGCGGGGAAAATGATGAAACCTGCCATAATGGCGACGAACGTATCCAAACCCACGATATAAACGGCTTCGCCGGTGAGGGCTTTGTTTTTGTTGAGGTATGAACCGAAAATCAGCATAGCCCCGATACCGACGCTCAAGGTGAAAAATGCTTGGTTCATGGCGTCGTTGACCATATTGAAAAAGCCCGCGCTCATCACCCGTTCCCAAGAGGGAGCAAGGTAAAAACGTATGCCTTCGCTGGCGCCGGAAAGGGAAAGGGAATTTCCTGCAAGCACGATCAACAGAACGAGTAAGCCGAGCATGAGGATTTTAACGATTTTTTCAACGCCTTTTTGCACTCCGAGAGAGCAGACGCCGACGCCGATTGCGATGACAAGCAAAGACCAGCTGATCATGGGTATCGGTTCTGCAAGCATGGTGCCGAAAAACGTGCCTACTTCCTGCGGAGGCAAGTTCAGAGCCCCCGTCGCCGTGTGATAGCAGTAGGCGATAAGCCAGCTTGAAACCGGCACATAGAACATCATCAGTATGGTTGAACCGATAAGTGCGAAACAGCCTGATTTATGCCATTTTGTACCGATAGGTTCAAGCATGTGCAGGGCATTGCCCATATTTTTTCGGGAAGCGCGCCCGATGGCAAATTCCATGATGATGATAGGAAGCCCCACGGCAAGCAAGAAGAAAAAATAGGTTGCTAAAAAGTATGCGCCGCCATAAAGCCCCGCAATATAAGGAAAACGCCAAACGTTTCCAAGTCCGATGGCACAGCCGGCTGAAAGGAGCAGAAAGCCGAGGCGTGTGGCAAGTTCTTCTCTTGATTGTTTCGTCATAAGTTAACCCTTTGTAAAGTATTTAGTCTAGCAGAGGAGTAAAGGAATTTCAATATAAACTTTTAAGCCTTGTTCTTGGGAAATCCGAAGCTGATGGATAAGATGACGGCAAGAGCAAGAAGAATGCAATACCAGTTGTTCACGGCAATTTCCATAGGCGATATTTTGGATAGGGAACCTGCAAGCAAAAGCTGGGCGCCATAGGGGATAAGTCCCTGAAATACGCAGGAAGCCATATCGAGAATGCTTGCGGAACGGCGGGGGGCGATTTTGCTTTTGTCTTTGATTTCTTTGGCGAGCCCGCCTGTTAAAATAATGGCGACAGTATTGTTCGCAAGGCAAATATCGGCAAAGCTCACAAGGGCTGCTATGCTCCATTCACCGGTTTTGGGGCTGTGTTCGTCGCTGTTCTTTTTTGCGAATTTGTCAATGGCTTGCAAAACAAAGGCGATACCGCCGTTTTGTTTGATAAGTTCGCCAAGTCCGCCAAGCATCATGGAAAGTATCATAATCTCGTTCATGCTTGCGAAACCGTTGTAAACGTGTTGGCTGAACGTTAAAAATCCGTAATCTTCAATGGAATAAATGCCGATTATGCCGCTGAAAACTATTCCGGTCAAAAGAACGACAAAAACATTCACTCCGCAGACTGCCATGACTAAAATAGTAATATACGGAAGAACTTTTATAAATTCGTAGTCGTGAATTTCAACGGCTGAGGGGCTGGATGTCGTAAAATAAAGAAGAACGATAGTGACAATTGCGGTTGGCAGGGCGATTTTGGAGTTAAAAATGAACTTATCTTTCATTTCACAGTTTTGTGTTCTTGTCGCCGCAATGGTGGTGTCGGAAATCATGGAAAGGTTGTCGCCGAACATTGCTCCGCCTACAATCACGCCAAGCATAAGCGCAGAACTGATTTCTGTCTGTGAGCTGATACCGAGCCCGATCGGGGCGATGGCGGCTATGGTTCCCATACTTGTTCCCATTGCTGTGGCAATAAAGGCGGCAATAATGAAAAATCCGGGAACAATGAAATCAACGGGGATTAAAGACAGCCCGAAATTCACTGTCGCGTCGACGCCTCCAATGGATTTTGCCACGGCAGCGAAAGCGCCCGCCATAATATAAATGAAACTCATGGTAATGATATTGCTTTCGCCGACGCCTTGCAGGAAAAGGGCGATTCCCTGGTTGAGCTTGCCTTTGAACTGCGCGATGGCGATAATGATGGCAGGAACGATAGCGACGGCGGCGGAAAGCTGATAAAATGCCATATTGACATTTTGAAAGGTTAAATATGCACCGGTTCCTATGAAAAGTATTAAAAATACGATAAGTGGCAATAAAGCAGAAGCTTTAGGGCTTGGTGTATTCATAGCGGCTCCCTGTTTTAGAGTTTATATGCAGTATTACTATATCAAAATATCTTAATACTCAAGTATTTTTTAACAAAATTGGTAAATTTTTTATGGAGAATGTGCTTGAATGGATACCGCTTTTTTAAATTATGAGTTTATTCATGAATGAAACATTGACATCCTGAAAAGGATATTGAAAAAAAGAAAATATGCCGGGGTGAGGATAGAAAAGAAAAAAATACGTATTGAATTTACAAATTTGTAAAAATAATGCTTTTGCTCTGATAGTTTTTACAAAATTAATTTTTCTGCCGCGGAAAAGGGGGTATTCCCCCGTTCAGGGGAATTGCCGGAATTGAATGTTCACATATTCCTTTTGAAAAAAGTCCTGCCGGCATGAATTCTGCTGCTTTTAGGGCGCGGTGTTTGCTATGAAGAGAATATAAAAAAAATGGTTAACATGAATTTTCCAAAGCGGTATGCTTTGGAAAATTCATGTGTCGGAACATTATCAATGCTTATAGCGCGGTTTTCTTTGATGGATACGGAAATTTTCATGGAAGACACGCAAACGCTTTTGAATGCGTTCGACACGGCGGGTGATTTCGCTTAATCCAAAATAGCCGACAGAGGCGAAAACCCCGAAGGCGGCAACCAAGATAGCCGACAAAATGAGCAGTTCATTATAGGACTTATCGTTTGAAGTAGTTTGCCATAAAAGGAATATGCAGGCAATGCAGCCGCCGAGCCACATAAGGTGGCCGCAAAGTTTTAAAAATTGTTCCAGCGGGGCGTTGTTGTAAGGGTTGACTTCGGATAAGCCTTGCCAGTCGCGGCTTCCGCATTCGGGACAACGCGCCAGAAATTCAGGAAAAACCGTTTTGCATTTGGAACAGACAAGCACGGGTTCTTTGCCGTGTTTCTGCAAACGCCGTTTTTTTTGGAACGTATGGATAGGCCTGTTGAGTTTCGGAATGGTGTTTTTATGGGTGTTTTTGGTAAATCGCATAGTTCATTTCCCTTATATGCTATCATATTTTGGCATTTTTAAAGGTTTAACCGTATTGGGGCGCGCTTTTTGCGTGCAATAAACGAAAACCATAAGTGCCATGCCGACCAGGGAGCCGGCATAGCGGTATTCATAAGGGAGAATAAACCCGGTGATTAAAAACGGATTGAGGAAAAGAACTGTGCAAAGTGCCAAAATGATTTTGTCCAAGGTATTGTTTTTATTAACGAACCAGCCCTGTGTAAAAGAGGCGAAACAGACAGTTCCAAGGCACGTCATTCCGAAAATGAACATTCCCATGGGGAATGAATGAATATTCCATAAAATGATGTCATGGTTGAAAAAGAACATCAAAGGCAAAATCGCCGTTCTGATGTCATACCAAAAGCCTTGGATACCGGTAGTGATAGGGGAGGCTTCGGCAATGGCGGCTCCCGCATAGGCGGCAAGGCCTACGGGAGGCGTATCGTCCGCTAAGATGCCGAAATACAGGCAAAACAAGTGGGCGGCTAAAAGCGGAACGGCAAGGTCCACGCCGTGAATATCCATATTGGAGGCAAGACGGACCAAGATAGGAGCGGTGAGCGATGCCATGATGATATAGTTTGCGGTGGTGGGCAGCCCCATACCCAGCAAAAGACTGGCAATGGCGGTAATGGCAAGGAGCAGTATGATATTGTTCATGGACAGGATTTCGACAAATGTCGTGATTTGCTGTCCGAGACCGAGAGAAATGCAGCCGACGATAATGCCGGCGCAGGCCGTGGCAAGGGCGACTCCCGCCATGTTGGTAGCGCCTGCCGAAAGGGACAGAAGCCATTCTTTGAGCGCCAGTTTCGCGCATTCGAAACGGGAAAGCCCGTATATGCGGTTTCGGATGAAACTTGTCCCGAGCATCATGACGCTTAGGACGCAAATCGCTCTGAAAACGCTCATTTCGGCTGAATGCTGCGCGAAAATGAGTTCATAGAGCAGCATGCAGATAGGAATTAAAAAAATCCACCCCTCTTTGAGGGTTTCTTTGGCGTTTGGCAAGGCTGACTTGGGAAGTCCCTGCATGCCGAGCTTGCTCGCCTCGACGTGGGTGATCCAAAGCAAAGCCACATAAGACGCAAACGCGGGAATGGCGGCGGCTTTGGCGACTTCGATATAAGGAACGTTGACGTATTCCGCAATAATAAAGGCTGCGGCGCCCATGACCGGAGGGGCGAGCTGTCCGTTGGTCGAGGCGGCAACTTCAATAGCCGCCGCTTTTGCCGAAGGGTAGCCCATTTTTTTCATAAGAGGGATGGTAAACGTACCGGTTGTCACAACGTTTGCAATGCTCGAACCGGAAATCATGCCTGTCAGGGCGCTGCCCAAAACAGCGGCTTTGGCGGCGCCGCCTTTGAAATGCCCTAAGCCCGCAATGGCGAGCCGGATAAAAAATTGTCCTCCGCCTGCCCGTTCAAGCATGGTGCCGAACAAAACGAAAAGAAAAACGACCGTTGCGGAAACCTGCAGAGGGACTCCGTAAATTCCCTCGGAATCCATGGTCATTTGCGAAATGAAACGGGAAATGTTTGCTCCTTTGAAAGCCAGGAAATCAGGCAAATACGGACCTGAAAAAACATACACGATAAAAACTGTGGCGATAGTCGGAAGAGCGGGACCGATAACGCGGCGTGTCGCTTCCAGCAGCAAAATGATCAGCAAAAAGCCGAAAATCAAGTCGCGGGTGATGGGAAGCCCCGCGCGTGAGGCGATACCCGTATAGTCAAGAATGATATAAAGGGCGGAAAAAGCCGCAAAAATCGCAAAAATATAGTCAATAACGGTAACTCTGTTCATCGCCAGCAAAATGCGCTTGTCCCAGTCGCCTGTTTTGCCTTGCTTGAGCATGGGAATATTGAGGTAAACCAAACTGATGGCAAAAGTCAAATGAATTGCACGGACGAAAATGGCGTCAATAAGAATGAAACCTGCTGACGCGAGTTGGAATAAAGACCACATGAGCCCGATAATGAGGGTCAGGTTTTCTGTAAAGCCGGAGCCTTCCCCCCGAAGCCCGTGCTCGACCTTGAGCATTTCTTCGCGATAGGAGTCGGGTTTAAATGCTGATTCTTTTTTTCTTTTCATAAGCGACCTTTAAATAAAAAACGTGCAAAACAAATTTTGCCGTAAAAAAGGGGGAATTGCTTCCCCCCGTATTGAGCAGGAAAGGCTTATTTTATTAAGCCGACTTCTTTATAATACCGTTCAGCGCCCTTATGGAGCGGAGCGGACAAACCTTCAAGCATGCCTTCTTTGGTAAGGTTGGCAAGGGCGGGGTGGAGCGTGCGGAGTTCCTCGAGATTTTCAAAAACCGCTTTGGTAAGATTATAAACAACTTCTTCGTCAACATTGGCGGAAGTGATGAGGGTTGCTTTCATGCCGACAGT
>DONZ01000084.1:0-6366 GCA_003512875.1 Desulfovibrio sp.
CCCGATACGTTTCATGAAGATCGGGCTTTTTGCTTTTAATATAACAAGTTAATTATAAAAATTAACTGGTTAATTTAAAAATGATTTTATCTTGCGACAGTGGCGAAGACCAGCCGTTTTCCTATGTTTTTCAAGGAAGTGCTGTAAAGGACGAACAGGGCTTTTCCTTTTATCCGGTGGGCGGTCAGGAATGTAAGGGTTTTTGTGTCTTGGGTTTCAAACTGTTCATCTTCTTTCACATGAATATCTTTTTCCTTATCATGTTCAATAAGCAGCAAGTTGTCGGGAACAATGAATTTTTTAATAGGGAATGAGGCGATTTTAGCCAGTTCGTTCCCGTTTCTGTATAAAATACCGTCATTAAATTCCAAAACATCGCCTGCAACGGCTTTGACAACCCCCAAGCGTTCCTCGAAATTATCCGTGTAAAAAATGACGGAATCGTTGTAATGGTGTCCGATAAGGGGAATTTTTTCTTGAACGACAACGATATCGTTTTCGCCCACATGGGCAAAATCCTGCTGCACTTTGTAAAATTTTACCGGAGTATTGAAAATCAGAAAAATTGTTGAGAGCATGAAAACAAGAAAGAAAAACATTTCTGAAGCCATATTCTGCACCATGATTTCTTTTTTGGGTTTTCTCGCTTCCAACAAGCCTATGGTGAGTCCGTAAAGAAGGGCGATGGCGTGAACAATGATATAGAGGTAGAGGGTGAGGATGATGAAGCGGACAGGCATGAATGCAAGGAAAAAAGCGTAAAACACAAGTAAAAATCCGATGAGGAGAGCATGTTTGGCTTTTCCTACACATAATAATGAAGCTCCGGGCCAACATAAACCGAGCAAAAAAGCCCAAATCGTGCTAAGCTGTCGTTCCTGCATGAAAACTCCTAGGCATGTCCTTTTAACGGTTCGCCTTCTTTTGCTTTTGAGCCGTGGCTCTGCACTATTTTTTCACCGGCAGCCACGCTTTTGGTGAGCCATACGTTACCGCCGATAACAGCGCCCTCGCCGATGGTGATGCGTCCTAAAATGGAAGCGCCGGCATAAACGGTCACATTGTTTTCCAAAATCGGGTGGCGGGCTATTCCTTTAACCAGCGTGCCGTCATCTGCTTTGTCAAAGGAAAAAGCGCCCAATGTCACACCTTGGTAAATACGGCAGTTAGAACCTATGATACAGGTTTCGCCGATAACGACGCCGGTGCCGTGGTCGATAAAGAAACGTTCGCCTATGCTCGCTCCGGGGTGAATATCAATTCCGGTATGGGAATGCGCCATTTCGGAAATCATTCTCGGAATAATGGGTACATTCAGCTTATACAGCTCGTGGGCGATACGGTGATGGGTCATGACAAGCATTGACGGATAGCAGAAAATAGTTTCTCCGGGGCTTACCGCTGCGGGGTCGCCCTCATAGGCGGCTTGCGCGTCCAGAGCGAGCAGGCGGCGGATTTCAGGCAATTTTTCCATAAATTGCATGGCGATTTCTGCGGAGGCCTTTTCACAGCCTCTTTTGTCTTTGGAATAATCGGCGCAAGCGAAACAGCCGCCGCGGCGTATTTGTTCCGTAAGAAGCCGGTAGGTGCTGTCAAGACTTGCCGTGATATGGTAGCCGAGTGATTCGATATGGACTTGCGATGGTCCAAAATATCCCGGAAAAACAATAGCTTTAATGCGGCTTACAATTTCTTTTAATGCTTCATGAGAGGGCATGGGATGTTCACATTCTCCGCAATGGAGCACGTTTTTCAGTGAATCCATGTCACAGAGTTTTTGCGCGATAGTATCAATCTTTGCTATTCTTGTAGCTTTTATGGGTTCCATATGGTATTTCCTTAAAAAGAATATGATCAGATTAAAATATTTTATAAAAAAAAGCAAGAAATCATATTTTGCTTGCGATCTTATGGGCGCAGGCAAGGGCGAAATGGATGTTGTATCCGCCCAAAAGTCCCGTAATGTCAAGACATTCCCCGCCGAAATAAAGATTTTCATGCAGCTTGCTTTCAAGGTTCGCCGTCACGCCGTCAAGGTCAATGCCCCCGATACAGGCTTCGGCTTTTTTGAATGTGTCAATCCCTTTGGGAATGAACTGATAATTTTGTATGGATGCGATAAGGCGTTCACGGTCTTTTTTTGAAAGTTCGGCTATTTTTCGTTCTTGCAAGTCTTTTGGCATAAGTGCATAAGCAAGTCTGTCGGGCATGAGGGGCAGGATTAGATTTTTGACTAATTTTTTCCCGTTTGCCGTATCGTGCATTTTTTCCAAAAGATTGTCTTCCGGCAAAAAATTTATAGAAATTGTTTCTCCGTCTTTCCATAAGCAGGAAATGACCAAGCCTGCGGGACCGCTTAAACCGGTATGCGTGAAAAGAAGAGGCCGTATGCCGCAAGGGTCCGCTTTTTCCTGTCCGTCCCGAATGCTTTTCATGCGTACGGGCAGAGATATGCCCTCTAAGCCGAGCAAAGGGGAGTGTTCCGGCAAAAGCAGCGGGGCGAGGGCGGAACGGAACGGAAATGTTTTGTGCCCCCATTTTTGGGCTAATTGCAGGGCGAAATCGCTTGCTCCCAATTGCGGATACGCGCTTGAACCTGTTGCGATAACCAGTTTGCCGCATCTAATGGTATGCGTTTTTGTTTGTATGATATAATGTTTTTTTGGGTCTTTTTGCTCGCAGGAAAAACTTTGGATTTTTTCATTTGTCAGAATGCGGGTTTTCGCAAGTGATTGTACGAGTGTGCCGATAAGGTTTTTTACCGGTTTTTTGCAGAAAATCTGTCCGAAATCGCGTTCTTCATATTCCATGTCCATTTCATGCATAAAGGCGAGAACATGTTCCGTCGTCCATGATTTGAAAAGCGTTTGCAAAAGCTTTTTGGCTTGTTTGGAGTTATGGCTGACATAGTGTTCGGGGCTTATGGTCCTATTGGTCATATTTCCCATTGCCCCGCCCGCCAAACGCCATTTTTTCCCAAGTGTTTCCTGGGATTCTATGAGCGTGCAGTCAATATTTTTCTTTCGGCAAAGGTAGGCGGTGCAAAGCCCTGTGACTCCTCCTCCGATAATCAGGAGATCAGTATTGAGTTCTGCCATACCATTCCTTCATGACAGATAAGATTTCGCTCATCCTGTGCGTCCATGTGTGGCATTTGAGAACACGTTCGCGTCCTTTCCGGACAATGGCTTCCCTTTCTTTCCCGTGATTGAGGTAATAGCGTATAAGGTCAGGAATTTCTTCATTATTCTTATAGCAAATAATTTCTTCGCCAATATCGAACATATTTTCCATTTGTTCCCTGTAATCGGTTATCACAAAAGAACCTGTCGCAGGGACATCTAAAATCCGCTGATTGGACGCTCCTTTCATCTGCATGCTGGTACAGTTGAAATTTATGGTTGAATGGGGATAAAAATAGGGGAGCTGGTCGTAATAATTGATAGGGGCGTGCCAGCGCCACGGGCGTTTTTCTTTTTCCAAAAAAACATTCCAGCCATGGTCACCCACAAGCAGCGGATTGAAATCAAGGGTCTGTCTCACGCACTCAAGCCTGTAAACGCGTGTGGCTTCCCATGTCATGCCTGTTTCAAAGGCGAGTTTCTCTTCCGTATCGAATTGCTCCTGATAATGTTTGATAAGTGCCGGAAAAAGTTGTTTTCCGTCATCAAGGATGAATTTTTCGGCAATTCTTTTCGGGGAGGAAATAAAGTCTTTGGCAAGGGCGAAAAAATCAGCATACAAGTGTTTTGGAAGATTGCAGGCGTCCAAGCGTTTCTGCACCTTGTCAATCATGGAATTGCCCACGAAGGAAACAGGACTTTTCCATGCGGGAGCGACGAGTTTTTCTTTATTTTTGGGATTGAAGCGTTCCGCGTCCGTTCCAAGGGGTAAATAATACACGTTATTGAACCCTTTGGCTTTCAGGCTTGGAACATTGTCGAAATCCCATGTGAAAATATGCAGGAACGGAGAAGTGAGCCCTTCATAGGAATAGAGAATGAGATGAGGATTATCGACAAACCAAGAAATGAAAGGCAATTCCAATTTGTTGATCAAATCCATCAAAACCCCTTCACGGTCAACGCCCAAATGGTTGAGGGTAATGAGGGCGTCCGGCTTGAAGGAAACGATTTCTTCCAATAATTGTCTGACAAATTCGGAATGGGCGATTTCATCATTGCCGAGCTGGATATGGCGGTATTCGAGTTTTAAATTCTTACAGGCCGTTTCCACTTCGCCCATAAGAAAATATTTGGATGAAATAAGCAAAAGTTTTGGTGAGGAAGATTGGAATTTCGCGTATTTCGCTTTATCCCAAAAATTGAATTTTTGGCTGGCAGCCGCGTGTTCACGCAAAAAACCGTAATATTCCCTGTCAAGACGCTGATAAAAAGGGTTTATGACAGGATAAAGAGCTTTTTTTTGATTTTTTTCCTGCCATTTCGTAAGCTTGGTAATGGCTTCCTTTTTGTCTTGTTCGCTGATGAGCAGCACGCCTTCCGGACAGGAAAAATTCAACGCTTCCAAAATATCCTGTTCTTTGTCAACAATAGCAAGGGGAGCTGCGGGATAGCGTCTGCGAAATTCTGCAAAGGCGATACCCATTCCGTAACCAAGAAAGACCGCCAAATGTTTTGTTTGGTCAAAATCTTTCGGAAGTATTGCAAGTTCGCGGTTTTTGCCTCCGTTTCCCAGCATTTGGAAAGGAAGGGCGTTTTCGCGTTTTATTTCAATATCAACACAAATGCCGTTTTCGTATCGGGCGGTTAACCGAGCCATATGTCCTCACTTTTTGGGTATTGCAAGCATGCCGCAAAAAAGCAATTATGGAAAAAGCCTCACAAAACTGCAAGGCTTTTCCGTTGGTTATTGAGAAAGGTTTTAGTCAAGGGTCGCGGCTTCTTCAATCATTTCAAAACATTCCAGAACATCAGCTGTTTTGATGTCATTGAAGTTTTCAAGACCGATACCGCATTCAAAACCTTTGGCGACTTCTTTCACGTCGTCTTTCACGCGGCGGAGCGAAGCGATTTTACCTGTGTAAACAACAACGCCGTCACGCAGAAGCCTGATGCCGCCGTTGCGCTGCATTTTGCCGTCCGTGACCATGCAGCCGGCGATGACGCCGATTTTCGGCACACTGAATGTTTGGCGGATTTCCGCTTGTCCCAAGTAAACTTCTTTGCTTACAGGCGCGAGCATGCCCGCCATGGCGCTTTTGATTTCTTCCACAAGCTTGTAAATGATATCGTAGAAACGAATATCGACGCCTTCCCGTTCCGCAACTTCTTTCACTTTCGCAGTCGGGCGGACGTTAAAGCCTAAAATAATGGCATGGGAAGCCGCCGCAAGCATGATGTCCGTTTCCGTGATAGCTCCTGCGCCGCTATGGATGACGGAAATGCGGACTTTGTCCGTGCCCAGTTTGACAAGCGCGTCGGTAATGGCTTCAAGAGAGCCTTGAACGTCGGCTTTGAGGACAAGATTAAGAACCTTCGCTTCACTGTCGTTCGGCGTGCTTGCAAGGAACGTTTCAAGGGTAACGCGTGATTGTTTCGCAAGTTCTTTTTCGCGTTGTTTGATAGCACGGGATTCCGCAATACGGCGGGCGGCTTTTTCATCAGCCAGGCAAATAAATTCCTCGCCTGCTTCCGGCACGCCGTCAAAACCTTGAATTTCAACAGGAATGGATGGTCCTGCTTCTTTCACCTTTTTGCCCTGATCGTTGAAAAACGCACGCACACGACCGGCAAAAACGCCGCAGACAAAAGCATCGCCTTGTTTGAGCGTTCCTTCTTGGATAAGAACCGTCGCCACAGGACCGCGTCCTTTGTCAAGTTTCGCTTCGACAACACGACCGCGGGCTGGTTTATTCGGATTTGCTTTCAATTCCAAAATTTCCGCTTGCAGGGCGATAAGTTCCAAGAGTTCGTCAAGTCCTTGTCCTGTTTTTGCGGAAACATAGCCGACAACGGTATCGCCGCCCCATGTTTCTGCCTGCAGTCCGAGAGAGGCGAGTTCCTGCAGCACTCTGTCGGGATTTGCGGATTCCTTGTCAATTTTGTTTACGGCGACGAGAATGGGAACGCCGGCCGCTTTTGAGTGGTTTATGGCTTCGCGGGTTTGTTCCATAACGCCGTCATCCGCTGCGACAACAAGGACGACAAGGTCGGTGACTTGCGCCCCGCGCGCACGCATGGCTGTGAACGCTTCGTGTCCCGGAGTATCTAAAAACACAATGTCTCCGCGTTTGGTTTTTACATGGTATGCGCCGATATGCTGGGTTATGCCGCCTGCTTCGCCGCTGGTGACGCTGGTTTTGCGGATGGCGTCAAGCAGGGAGGTCTTGCCGTGGTCGACGTG
>DONZ01000084.1:6682-7330 GCA_003512875.1 Desulfovibrio sp.
TGCCGTGGTCGACGTGTCCCATAATGGTTACGACAGGAGGACGTGGAAGCAAGCTTTCCGGGCTGTCGATTTCGGCAGGAACAAGATAGTTTTCTTCGGAGAAGCCCACTTTTTCCACTTCATAGCCAAATTCGGAGGCGACAAGAGTAGCCGTGTCGATGTCGAGAGAACTGTTGATAGTCGCCATAACGCCAAGATTGAATAAAACCTTGATGATTTCATTGGATTTTAAACTCATTTGGTGGGCTAAATCCGCAACACGGATAGCTTCTTCAAAACGGACTTTCCGCTTTGTGGCTTTCATGGGCTGTGTCGTAGGCTGCACCGCCTGCTGTTTGTTTTTGCTCTTTTTGGAACGGTTGCGGTAGCGTACCGTTTCTTCGTCGTCCAGCATGAACGCATTGGCATTGTTACTGCGGCGGCGGAAATTATCGCCTGTTTCCGTTTGGCTGAATTCGACAGTGCGGCGATTTTTATTGCGTTTTTTGCGGCTTTGCTCGTTTTCAATCTGCGGCATGAACGCATCGTTCATTTTGAAAGAAGGGGACTTGTTTTGTTTTGGACGGGCCGTTTGCTGCGGCGCGTCCTTATCCTTGTCCATGCCTTGGAAACGGGGGGTGTCGCGTCTTTGGGGCGCATTGGCATTGC
>DONZ01000105.1 GCA_003512875.1 Desulfovibrio sp.
CAAATGGTTCATAAAAGCCAAAATAATGCCTAAGCAAATAAATGCGCCCGGGGCTTCGACCATAACCGCAAAAGGCTCAAAACTTTCTCCGAAAAGATTTATTCCAAACCACGTTCCGGAACCTAAGATTTCACGGACAGAACCAAGAAAAGTCAGGGACAGGGTGAACCCTATGCCCATTCCCAGCCCGTCGGCAATAGCGAGGTTGACAGGGTTTTTCGCCGCAAAAGCTTCCGCACGGCCTAAAATGATGCAGTTCACAACAATAAGAGGAACAAAAATACCCAATTGCTGATAAAGGGGGTACGCATAGGCTTGCATCAACAGCTCAACAGCAACAACCAAGGTCGCAGCAATGATAATGAAACAGGCAATACGCACTTTTTTAGGAATAATGCCCCGAACAAGCGAAACGGTCATATTGGACAATACCAGCACGAATAAAACGGCAAGCCCCATGCCAAGCCCGTTTTGCGCAGTCTTGGTAATAGCAAGAACCGGACAAAGACCTAACAATAAACGAAAAGGGGGTAACTCACTCCACAGCCCTTTGGTGAATTCCTTGTAAAAACTCATTTTTAGCTCCACTATTCCAAGTTTTAATAATTTCATCTTTTAACATGTTATATTGATTGCCCGCATCATTGATAGCAAGCACTGTTCCGTTTGAAGAAACCGTCGCACCGGAAATGGCGTCAATCTCTCCTCCTTGGCTTTTCAAAGCGACAGCATAAGGCTTGCCTTTAAACTGCTTTGTGAAACTTTCTTCCGAAACACGGCTTCCAAGTCCCGGAGTTTCTTTATGGGTCGTAATATCGATGTTGACAAGCGTATCGTTATTCACATCAATCCCGACCATAACCCCGATATCACCGCCAAAGCCCTGTCCAAAACCCTCAAGGGCGACACCGAAAAGTTTACCGTCTTTTATTGCCGGAAAAACATTGACTTTTTTACCGTCACCGACAATGAAACTCTTTCTGTCCTGAATGGGAGAATTTTCAACATCTTTGAAAACATTCAAAATAGCCGGACCTTGCACGTAGGTAAGCAGCTGGTTTTCAATAGGAGTTACCGTGCTTACTTTCAAATAAGACAATATGAAACCGGCAACTGCGCAAAGCACGGAAAGAACACTCACCATTTTTATGATACTTTTCATTACTTAACTCCAAATGGTTTTGGTTGGATCATAGCGAAATAAGGACTAAGTAAATTGATGAGCATAACAGCGAAAGGAGCGCCGTCCGTATAAACACCGAACGTTCTGATCGTAACGACAAGCATTCCTCCCATTAATCCGTACAAAAACATGCCGATAGCTCTGTCAGGGGCGCTTGCGCATTCCGTTGCGAGGAAAAACGCACAAAATAACGTCGACCCCGTCAAAAGATGATAAAAAGGATTGACATAAAGCTCTGCGCTGCAAATATTCAAAATACCGCCGAGCAACAGCACGCCTGCGATAAAGGAGATAACAATTTCCAAACGGACAATCCCTTTCGCGATAAGATATATTCCGCCAAGAATGATACCCGCGTTCTGCACAACGCCCAGTCCGCCGATTTGCTTTCCTAAAAACAAATCCAAGCACGTTACGGAATTTACCATGAAATCCGGACCGAAATATTTTAAACGCACAAGCGGGTCAATAAAATCCGTTTGCAAAAGCATCGCATTTGCGTCCATATAAATCGGAAAAGAAACAAAAATCATCGCCCAGCCGACACAAACGGTTGAAACAGGATTCGCCCCATATCCGCCAAAAGCCATTTTACCGAAGGTAATCGCGCAGAATGCCCCGATAATGACAAGCCAAAACGGCGCGGTTGAGGGAAGAAGACAAGCTAAAAGCACGCCTGATACCGCAGCGGTCCCGTCCATGAATGTGGAATGGCGTCCCATGATTGTATTCCAAAATTCCTCTGTCAGCACGGAAACCAAAACAGATAAGCCCACCACGCCTAAAACAGGAATTCCCCAATGCCAAAATGCCATAGCAATAACCAAAGACAAGGCAAATAAGGTATGGATACTATTTCCCTGCACCGTCCGCCCGCAATGCCAAAAAGGAGCGGCTGTCATAGAAAACAATATTTTTTGATTTAAATTACTCATATTGAACTCATTTTACTTGAAATATTACTTATTTTCTTCCCAAACAAATTCCTGCATTTCCTTAATCTTGGCGTTTGCAAGACGGATGTATTGCAGCACCGGACGGCGGGCGATACAAACATACCCGCAAAGCCCGCATTCCAAACAATGGGTGCTGTGTTCGGCAAGGCAGGCATTGTAATTTGCAAATTCAGCATATCTGCTCAAAGTGCTCGGATTTAAATGCGCCGGGCAAACTTGGACGCAAGCGCCGCAGTTGATGCAGGGACTGTGCCCTTCCATGGGGGGGACGGTTCCTGATTCTACCACGAACAAACCGGTTGTCCCTTTGGTAATGGAACGGTCGAGCCTGTCCAGACATTCCCCGCGAAGAGGACCGCCGCGGGAGATGATATCCCCGTCACGAAGTTCAATGCCGGCATATTCAAGAAGCTGTCCGATCCACATGCCGTTTTTTACAATATAGTTAGCCCATTTCGTTTGCGAACCGATGGTGATGACGGTTTCCATAAGAGGAAGCCCGGTAACCCCGACACGCCCCAAACTCCAGATGTTATGCAAACCGACAGCTCCGACCCCTTCCGGATTTTCCTTGCCGGTCACTTCTTTAATTAAAAGCGCGTTGACGCTTTTGGGATATTCAGGTTCGACGCAAACAACATCGATATTGTCATAGGAAACATGCATGCCTTTCGGCACTGCCAAAACAATGTGTTTAGC
>DONZ01000219.1 GCA_003512875.1 Desulfovibrio sp.
AGAACTCGCCTTTTCTTCAAAACGGCAGTAAACGAGCCAATCCAAAACGCCGTCCTTATCCCAGTCCAAATCGCCCAAAAGGCTTACGGTGATCCGCTCCAACCCCTGCTCCATGATGAAGCCGTGGGAGTACATTTCCGTATCCGCATACTCGCTTTCAAGACCGGCGAACGTCCAGTGCCTGCTCTCTTCAACACTGGGGTAACGGAAAGAAAGCGTCAATTTTTTATAAAGTTCCTTGCCGGTGAAAAAGCCCCATTCCTTATTGATAAGCCCGACAGGATTAAATGACGGCAAATCTTCGGTGATGATGCCATGCTTTGTGAAATCCGCCAAGAGCAGCGGCTTGATATTCTGATAACGGGTATTGTCGTAAACGCGGATTATCCCCTGCGACGAGGCGTTCGCCATGCAGGAACACAAAAAAAACAGCATAAGGAAGAAAATATTTTTCATAACCCACCATAATTTTTTTAAATGGAATACTTATTGCAAGTTGCACAATTAGTTTGTATTGTATGTCAAGAACATAACATTACTGATTTTATGAAAAATAGCAATATGACCATGAGGCGTTTTATGAAAAATTTTACATTATTTCAACATAATAAGAAAAAACAAAATATCATTCCCCTTTTGCTTGCGGCGCTTTTGCTTTGTTCTTGCTCAACAATTTCAAACACGGCGGACTATGTTGCCGATAAAACGGAAGAATTTACTTCCCCGCGGGAAGGCAGGCTCGATTTCGACTTGCAGGACGGCTTGCGTTTTTACAAAGCGGCGGAAATATATACAGGCGAAATCATTACCTATGTCCACCCCACCGCGAATTTGCCGGAAAAGCCCACAGCCCTTTTCGTGCCTCTCGGTTTGGTGCAGAACAGCCGTGACCATTATGCCGTTTCACAAGGCGTTTCAAGGCTTGTCTATGAAAACTTCCTTGCGGAAAAAACTTTTGCCGCACTGGAATATTCCGACTACACCGTTCCTTACCGCACGGAGCAAATGCTCCCCTATGCCCGGCAAAAAGGGGCTGACTATCTTATAGGCGGAGTCATCAATCAATATTACGACGGCACATCCGGCGGCGATTCCCGGTTCGCCCTGCAATTATTCGTTTACCAAGCGGAAACGGGCGATTTGATGTGGTCTTTGCACCACAGCGGAATACTTCCGCATAAAGCCGATTCCGATTTCGCGTTTTTCAAAATAAAAAACCGCATGCCCGTCAATCCCATGTCAACGCTCATCAGCGCGGTAAGCAGGGAGCTCGCCGTGCTTCTGCATTATTGGACCGATGAGAAATACATGAAGAAATGGGAACAAAGCCAAAAAGAAAAAGAAATTTTCGGCGATCCAAATGCGTTTTAGTGAAACCTTTTTGCTCTGTTTTTCCGATAAGTATTCCAAACTGTGGACGCGAACCCAAAAATAACCGGATGAAAACACCATGATAATCGGAATAGGTACGGATATTGTAGCCATTGAACGGATAGAAAAAAGTATCGCCCGTTTCGGTTCGGCTTTTTTGCAAAAAATCCTCACGCCTGCGGAACTTGCCCAAATGCCAGTAAAAAACGCCAAACGCCAAGCCGAATGGGCGGCGGCGCGTTTCGCCTGCAAAGAAGCCTGCGTCAAAGCGCTCGGCACCGGGTTCAGCGAGGGGATAGCGCCCGCCCATATTCAGATTTTGCGTGATGAGGGAAAAGCCCCCGTTCTCACGCTGCTTGCCAAGGCGAAAGAAAAAGCGGACAGTTTGGGCGTGACCCGCTGCTTCGTATCCTATTCCCATGAAAAAAATCATACGGCAGTCGCTTTTGTGGTCTTGGCGCAGCAATGATTTTTTCTCCTCCCCCAAAACCGATAAAAAACATTTTTACCCCAAAAATACCGAAAGCGCATGCGGCAGAACGGCTTTTATCTTTATGCCCGCAGCAGGCGCCAAAACGGCGTACCGGATTTTTTCCATATTTTAATGTATGTATTAAAATGAAAGAAACAGCCCTATTTATTAAAACAGCCTGAAAAGGGCTTTTTTTTCATTATGCGAATAATTCAATTTTTATTGCGCATAATCTTCGTTTTAAATGAAAATACAGGATTTTTTTTCGTAAAAAACGCTTTTTCGGTATTTTATTAAAAAACCGTATTTGCAACTAACACGCTATCTTAGAGAATTATCTTGACAAAAAGGCATTTGCCGTGTACATGACATTATTCTTGATAACGTTACAAAATAATAAGGAGATTGCTCATGCCGACTGCTGAAAATCAAGCAAGCCTTGTTGAGGTTTATAAAGAAAAAGCGACTGCGACTGCCTGCCAGGTTGCGGAGTTTTCCTCTTTTGAAGAAGCTATTCCCCATCTTTTGTCCATCATGGACAAAAAAGCTCCCTGCGAACTTTTATATGAGGAAGATGTGGAAAAAGGCCCGAACGGTCCGAACGGCTGCCCCACCAGAGTCCAAAAAATCATTGCCGCACCTGAAATCGGTGAATATTACGAACCGTTGAAAAAGGCTTTTGAAGAAAAAGGCTATAAAGTGATTGACAACAATCTCCGCCATTATACGGCAGGTATTGACATGGGCGTTGCTTTCGCCAAAAAAGGCATAGCCCAAAGCGGAACATGCATGATCAATGCCTATAATGAAGATACGCGCCTTGCGACCATGGTTTGCGAATTTTGCGTCCTTGTTTTGAAAAAATCACAAATCATGCCCACCGTGCTTTCCATGGCTGATGAAATCCGCAGTGAAATGAGCGGAACTCCCACAAATTACTTAACCTTTATTTCCGGTCCGAGCCGTACTGCGGATATTGAACGCGTCGGCGCCGTCGGCGTCCACGGTCCGTTGGAAATGCACATCGTTTTGTTGGAGGGATAAGATGAAAGACAACGTGAAAACCTCGAAAGATTATAAACAGGAACTGGAAGAAGCGCTCAACGACCAATTTTTAAGAAGAACGCTCGATAAATTCGCGGTAGACTACCGTATCAGCCGTGAAGCTGTTTTCAGCGAAATCGACGGTAAGGACATTATTAAAAAAGTTGCCGACGCGAAAGACGACGCCTGCCAGCACATGGAAGAATTATACGCCAAGTTCAAAGAAGAAGCGGAAAAACGCGGCGTTATCGTGCACCGTGCCAAAGACGCAAAAGAAGCCAATGAAATCATTGCGGAAATTGCGAAAAAGCACGAAGCGAAAAAAATCATCAAATCCAAGTCCATGACGGCGGAAGAAATCCATTTGAACCATAGGCTTGAAAAAGACGAATGCGAAGTCACGGAAACGGACCTTGGCGAATGGCTCATCCAGCTCCGCCATGAAGGACCTTCCCATATGGTCATGCCCGCAATCCACCTGTCCCGTTATCAGGTTGCCGACGATTTAAGCAAAGTTACCGGCGAAAAATACGATGCGGAAGATATTCAGCGCCTTGTCAAAGTCGCCCGTGTGGAGCTCAGAAGCAAATTCATCGAAGGCGAGATAGGCATTTCCGGAGCGAACTTCTGTATTGCGGAAAACGGCACGTTCGGCATCGCCACCAACGAAGGCAACGCCAGAATGGTCACCACCTTGCCTAAGGTGCATATAGCCTTGGCAGGGCTTGACAAACTTATTCCCGATTTTGAAACCGCTCTCACCGCTCTGACGGTTTTACCGAGAAACGCCACGGGTCAGCGCATAACTTCCTATGTCACCTTCATCAACGGTGCCGGGGAATGCAGAATTGACGATGAAAACAAAAAAGAACTGCACGTCGTCTTTTTGGATAACGGCAGAACGGAAATTGCCAAGGACCCGCTTTTCAAACAAGTGTTCCGCTGTGTGCGCTGCGGTGCCTGCGCAAACGTCTGCCCCGTGTTCAGAATGGTCGGCGGCCATAAAATGGGACATATCTACATCGGCGCCATCGGTCTTATCCTTACCTATTTCTTCCACGGCAAAGATAAGGCTGCCATTTTGGCTCAAAACTGCATAGGCTGCGAATCCTGCAAGGATATTTGCGCCGGGGGCATTGATCTGCCGCGCCTTATCACCGAAATCCGCAACAAAACGACGAAGGAAGCGGGACAGCCCATGCAAATCGCTTTTGTGGGCAAAATCATGCAAAACAGAAAACTGTTCCACAAACTGTTGAAATTCGCCCGTTTCTCACAAAAACCGGTCAAAACCCAAGACGGCTTCATCCGTCACTTGCCTGACGCCCTTTTCGGCAAACATCAGTTTAAATCTTTGCCGGCGTTGGCGGATAAGGCTTTCCGTGAAATTTACGCCGAACACGCGTATACCTTGGAAAATCCGAAAATGCGCATCGCCCTTTTTGCCGGCTGTGCCCAAGACTTTATTTTCCCCGACCATTTGGTCGCTTTTATGAAACTCATGAAAGCCCATAACGTGCAGGTCGATTTCCCCGAAGAACAAACCTGCTGCGGGCTTCCTCTGCAAATGCTCGCGCTGCAGGAAGTCGCCGCGGACATCGCCCGTCAAAACGTAAAAGCCATCGACGCTTCAAAATACGATTATATCGTGACCCTTTGCGCAAGCTGCGCATCCCATTTGAGCCACAATTACAAAAACTTCATCGGCGACGAATGCGCGGAATTTTCTTCAAAAGTAAAAGATTTCTCTTCTTTTATGAATGATGTCGTAAAGCTTGACCCGAGTCTTTTCAACAAAAGTTCCGAAAAAGTGACCTTGCATATTCCCTGTCACCAAGCAAGAAGCCTTGGCGTTATAGAACAGCCGAGAAACCTTATCGCCCAAGTCGCCGACTATGCGCCGGCTAAGGAAGAAGCGAGCTGCTGCGGTTTCGGCGGCACATATTCCGCGAAATTCCCCGAAATTTCCAAAGAATTGCTCGGCAATAAAATCCGCCGTATCGAAGAAACGGAAGCGGAACGTATCGTTACGGACTGTCCCGGCTGTACCATGCAAATCCGGGGCGGTTTACATAAGAAAGGTAGCAGCGTGAAAGTAACGCATATCGCCGAACTTTTAGCTGATAATTTAAAAAAATAATTTGAGGAGGTCTGTATGAGTTTCGGTTTTTATGCTGTTCTGGCATTTATTCCCATTCTTATTGCTCTTATTCTTATGGTTGGTCTGCGTTGGCCTTCAACCCGCGCAATGCCGCTTGCCTGGCTTTCCGCCGCTGTGCTGGCATTTGCGGTTTGGGATCTTGACGTGATCCGTATCGCGGCTTTGTCCGTTCAAGGTTTCATCACCGCTTTCGGCGTGCTTATCATCGTTTTCGGCGCTTTGCTTATCTACTATACATTGCAGGCGAGCGGAGCCATGGAAACAATTCAGGCAGGCATGCAGAAAATCACTCCGGACCGCCGTTTGCAAGCCATTATCATCGGCTTCATGTTCGGAGCATTCATTGAAGGCGCAGCCGGTTTCGGCACCCCTGCCGCTTTGGCGGCTCCGCTGCTCATGGGCTTGGGCTTTCCTCCTCTTTGCGCCGCCATTATCTGCCTGGTGTTCAACAGCGTGCCTGTGACGTTCGGTGCTGTCGGAACTCCCGTCATCCAAGGTTTCAAACCCATTCAGGATATCGCTTATGAAGCGTTGAAAGTGATCGACCCGCAAGCCGTGCCGGCTGATGTTTACAATCACATCGGCGAATTCGTATCCATCATGCATCTTCCCATGCTTTTCCTCCTTCCAATCGGCATGCTCGGCTTCATGACCCGCTTCTTCGGCAAGAACAAAAGCTGGAAAGAAGGCTTCGCCGTTTGGAAATACTGCATAATGGCTTCCATTTGCTTCGGTATTCCTTATATTATCATCGCTTGGACCTTGGGACCTGAAATTCCGTCTCTTATCGGCGGTCTTCTCGGTCTTGGCGTTTTGGTATTTCTCACGAAAAAAGGCGTATGCGTACCTAAGGACGTTTGGCTTTTTGAAGACAGAACGCATTGGGCTGCCGACTGGTCCGGAACCATCACCGCTGAAAACGTGCATGAATTTAAGGAGCACATGAGCCAAGTCAAGGCTTGGATGCCTTATATCCTTTGCGGTTTATTCCTTGTTCTCACCCGCGTGCCTCAATTCGGCTTAAAATCCATTATCACCGACCCCATGTTCAACCTCGGATTGAGCAATATTTTGGGCGTTGAAGGCGTAAGTTCCTATATTGCGATTCTGAACCTTCCCGGAACCATTCCGTTTATCTTGGTTTCCATTATCACCATTTTCATTCATGGCATGATGAAAGATGATGAAATCGGCTCCAACAAGGTAAGCCGCGCTTGGGGAACAGCCATTGCCAAAATGAAAGCTCCGACCATCGCATTGCTTTCCGCTGTCGCTCTTGTTTCCATTTTCCGCGGAACAGACGCAACCACGGTCGAAGCTTTGCTGTATAACGGACGCGGCGTTTCCATGCCTCTTGCCATGGCTATTGAAATTTCCAGACTTACCGGCGATTCTTGGGCATTGCTCGCTTCCTATATCGGCGGTTTGGGCGCATTCATCACAGGTTCAAACACCGTATCAGACCTTTTGTTTGCAAACTTCCAATGGGACGTTGCGGAAACCCTTGGCTATAATTACTGGCAAAGCATTTACATCTTAGCCGCTCAAGGCGTCGGCGGAGCCATGGGCAATATGATCTGCGTGCACAACGTCGTATCCGTATGCGCCGTGCTCGGCATGATCGGACACGAAGGCGCCATTATCCGCAAGACGTTCTGGCCTTTCCTCGTATACGGCATTCCTACCGGCATTATCGCTTTCTTGCTTGCCATGTAAGAAAACCATATCGGTATAACAACAAAAAAAGCCCTTTCAAACCGAAAGGGCTTTTTCATTTGGATTTTATTTTTCTTTTGGTTATGATTGTCCAAAAACCGGTATTACTTGTCACTGTACCGATTAAAATTAAAAAATCAGCTTATATGGGCAATCATATCATTCCGTTCTTTATTTATCTTTACACCGTTTTGATAAAGCTCATTCGCGGATAAATCAATTTCATCGTTCCAGCTTATGCCGTATCCGCCCTGATCAAGTTTGACCTGCTCAAATAAATGAGGAATTATAAGAAGATTTTCAAAAATATTCCATTTCTTGCATGCTGTTTGAATAGCATATTGTTTTTCTTCACCATTTTCAAAAACAATGAATAATATATAACCTGCAAGAGGTATTACTTTTTTTATTTTAGGAAACATAAAATTCTCCTGTCATTCCAATGGAGGAAGCATAATAAATTCCTGTGTTTTCCAAATGGTCAATAATTCTTTTTGATACGTTGTCGCCCATTCAATGACAAGTGCTTGTGCTTTTATCGGTAAATCCCCTTCCAGCATTTTTATCGTATTAATATCAAAAATTCCTGAATATTCACCATAAATAACATGAAAATGCGGCGGATTATGTTCTGCATTTTGAAAATACATTTTTATAATTAGTCCATAAAATCTTGCAATTACCGGCATACGTATCCTTTTTTTATATTTATATAAGAATAGGTTATAAAACAAATAAAATCAAGCAAATTTTACTCCATGCTTTTTTTTATCGCATTCAGCCTGGCGTTGCAGAGGGTGAGGTTTTGCTCCAGTTCCAGAGCATAGAGAAGCAAATCTTCGTTTGTCGCGTCTTGGTTTGTCCGCATGACGGGCAGGGGGACTTCCTGCAGAAGGATTTCAGGCACGGGTTGTTTTACGGTTTCAGTCGTGTAGATCGGTGTTTTTGCGCAGGAAACAAGACAGAAGAGCAAAACGCAGAATATTTTTCGCATGAAAATTTCCTTATGATCAGCTTTTTTGTTAAAAATTTAAAATCGCCTGATTAGGTTTTTTATCGAAACAAAGCGGAAATACACATTCGCTTATGCTTCTTCCGAGGATATGTTTTGCACTGCTAAAAAATAACGCTCTCATGCAGCTATGAAACGCGCTATTTTTGCTTTGTCAAAATTTCAAGAATAGCTTGCGGTATTTTTTGTTTTCTCCAAGCTTTGGCCGCTTCATCCGTGTTTTGGACAAGCGCCAACCTTTTGGCTTTGGTTTGCGTTTCAAGTTCCCGCCTTTGCTTTTCCAAAAACAAAAGCTGTTCTTCCTGCTTCCTGCTTTGTTCCAAAAGGCTCGCCATGGCGTCTTGCTGTTTATCCGCAATCTGCTGTAAATTGGCAATCTGCGTGTCTTTGAGCTTATTTTTCGCCTGCAATGTTTCGATTTTTTCCTGCAAAAGCCAAACAATAAGCCCGGCTAAGGCGATAAAAACAAACTTAGCCATGATACTGCCATTGAATAAATACTTCATGCACATTATACCATTCCCTTGAAAAATTCCCGCACGTCAAAACACGGGCAAGCCTTGTTCGCAAACTCATTATGACTAAGAGATGCCGCTCGGAGTGGCTTCCTGCCACCCACTCGCTCAAGCTCGTATTTTGTGCGAAAAATACTTCGCTTGCACTGCGTGGCTCGCACATCCTGTGCTATTTTATTTTTCATTGAAAAACTCTTTTACATCGAAACAGGGGCAAGCTTTGTTTGCAAACTCGTTATGTCCATGGATTGCGGCGTTCGGGTATTCTTTTTTGAGTTTTGCCGCAAGGTTCCGCAAGGATTGAAACTGCTTATCCGTAAAATTGTTTTCCGCCCTGCCGTTTTCGTCAATTCCGCCCGCAAGGCAGATACCGATTGAGTTCTTGTTCTGCCCCTTGCAATGCGCCCCGACAATTTCAAGAGGACGCCCTTTTTCGATTTCTCCATTCCGACGGATGACAAAATGATAACCGATTTCATCCCACCCCTGCTTTTTATGCCACATGTCAATTTCCGCCGCCCCGATGTCCTGCGTGGGCTTTGTGGCGGAACAGTGGATGATGATTTTATTTATTTCTCTCATTTTTTCCCCTGAATTTCCTTATTCCTTATCACCAAAATTTCTTCCGATTTTTTTATTTATTTCGCTTTCAAGCCTTGTTTGCAGTTTTCCCGTGTATTTGAAAATGATTCTGTCCAGCCAGCGGTTGATTCCGAAACCGAAACACGCCAAATGGTGGTTAATGCTCGCAAGGTTCAGCAAAATAAGCACGCACAAAAACAAATCGAACCAAAACGTGCCGTTGTATTCAAAGCTTATGCGTTCCTGCACGGTCAAATCAAAAGCCTTGCAGGCGAAGCCCACAATCAAAATCGCCAAATAAAGGCTGACAACTTTTTTGAACCCTATCCACGCCTTGAACCATGAAAAACGCCTGTTCCTCTTGGCACGAAAAGCCCCTAAGAAGAAATCCGCAAAAATAAGGTATTGGATGAGGGCGAGCAAATACTCACTCGCCCCGAAGTGATAGGAAATGAACGCTGCAAACGCCGATACGGAAATTTTTATTTCCACATCATGCATGAACGCCAAAACATACTCGCAAAAAAAGAACATAGCAACCACCTTTAAATTGTGGAGGATGCACAAAGCCACGCAGTGTGAGCGAAACAATTTTCACACAAATTGTGAGCGAAAGCGAGTGTCAGGAAGGACGCCTGACCGAGCGCAGCTCTTTTTGCCTCGGAGATTTTAATCTCGATGTCGTGCATAAACGCCAAAACATACTCACAAAAAAAGAACATAGCATTCCTGTGTGTAACGCGGTTGTTTTTTATATAAAAGAAATTTTATATTGTTTTTGGGGACAGTCCCCAAGATTTTTTAGTGGGACCTTATCCCACACCCTAGAAAGAGGGGGACACTCCGGGGGATACTCCCCCTGTTTGTACCCCTCTTTCATCTCCCCGAACAGCCCCCCATTTCACTCTCTTTCAGCAGGAAGCTGACGCTTCCGCTTCCAGAGGGTGAAATCCGCAAATCAAAAATATTGCCGATATGAAAAACTGTACAGTAAAGCTGAACAACTTAATACGCATTACGGCAAACCTACTCAAACATGGCTGCCGCTTGACTTGCCACATCCTCAGCAAAAACCGCCTGCACATCCACGGCTTCCACCTCCGCGAGCGTTTTCGCCGTATTCAGAAAATCCCGCACCCGTTTATAACGTCCGAGGTACAGCCCGCGCACCGGGGCGAAGTCTTT
>DONZ01000161.1 GCA_003512875.1 Desulfovibrio sp.
CCCCGACCCTCATGAATGCGGGTTCGCCTTTGGGACAGCTGTCTGCCTGCTTTGTTCTGCCTGTCGGCGATTCCATTGAAGAAATCTTCGACGCAATCAAATATGCCGCAATGATTCACAAATCAGGCGGCGGCACCGGTTTTTCCTTTTCAAATATCCGCTCAAAAGATTCACGTGTGGGCACAACAGGCGGAGTTGCTTCCGGTCCTGTCTCTTTTTTACGTATTTTCAACACAGCTACGGAACAAATCAAACAAGGCGGCACCCGCCGCGGCGCGAATATGGGCATTTTGCGCATCGACCACCCCGACATCATGGAATTTATCCGCGCAAAAGAGCAGGAAGGGGAATTTGTCAATTTCAACCTTTCCGTCGCCCTTACGGAAAAATTCATGGAAGCTGTTGAAAAAGGCGAAGATTATGACCTTATCGACCCTCATTCAGGAGCCGCCAGGGGCACATTGAACGCAAAAGAAGTTTTTGATATTTTAGTCAATAAGGCATGGATCAGCGGTGATCCCGGCATTGTTTTCCTTGACAGGATCAACCGTGACAATCCGACTCCGCAGCAAGGGGAAATGCAATCCACAAACCCCTGCGGAGAGCAGCCTCTTCTTCCTTATGAAGCCTGCAACCTGGGTTCGATCAATCTTTCAAAGTTTGTTATCCCCAATAAGACAAGCGACAATAAAGAAGAAGCCGTTGACTGGGACAGCCTGAAAGAAATCATTCATCTTTCCGTCCGTTTTTTGGATAACGTTATCGACGCCTCTAAATTCCCTCTTGAAAAAATTGCGGAAAAAGTACGGACCAACCGTAAAATAGGGTTAGGCGTCATGGGCTTTGCGGATATGCTCTTCGCCCTTGAACTTCCCTATAATTCCGAAGAAGCGCTTCAACTTGCCGAAAAAATTATGGAATTTATCCAAACGGAAGGGCACAACGCTTCCCGACAATTGGCAGAGGAAAGAGGCGCGTTTCCGGCATTTTCGGAATCCATATACAAAGACGGCAAACCTCTCCGCAATGCAACCGTAACAACCATAGCCCCAACCGGAACGCTTTCCATCATCGCAGGCTGTTCTTCCGGGGTGGAACCGATTTTCGCCCTTGCTTTCGCCCGCCATGTCATGGACGGCGAACGGCTTGTGGAAGTGAACCCGTATTTTGAAAACGCCTTGAAATCCTGTGATTTATATACGAACGAGCTTATGGACGCCGTGACCAATGTCGGTTCTATCGCAAGTTTCGACTTTCTGCCTCAGCATATCAGGGATACTTTTGTCACTGCGATGGATATTTCGGCAGAAGCCCATCTCAGAATGCAAGCCGCTTTCCAAAAATATACTGACAATGCGGTCTCAAAAACGGTGAACCTGCCCAATAACGCCACAATCCAAGACATCGACCGTATTTACAGACTTGCTTACACGCTGGGCTGCAAAGGCGTCACTGTCTACCGTGACGGCTGCAAATCAGGACAAGTTTTAAACATTGGCAGCAAAAAGGAAGAAAAACAAAATCAAAATCCGCAAACCGTTAGCATTGTCCGTCAACGCCCCGATATTGTTGACGGTTTTACCCAAAAAGTAAAAACGGGACTTGGCGTTTTATACCTGACTGTCAATGAAATCGACGGGCAACCTTTTGAAGTTTTTACAACAATCGGAAAATCCGGTCGTTCCATTACGGCAAAGGCGGAGGCGATCGGACGCCTTGTTTCCCTTTGTTTCCGTTCAGGCGTTCCGGTGCGTGACGTCGTACAGCAGCTCAAAGGTATCGGCGGCGAACACCCTGTTTTTCAAAAGAAAGGAATTTTACTTTCCATACCTGACGCCATTGCTTGGGTGCTTGAAAACAGATATTTAAAAGGAGAAACTCCTGTTCCCGCAACCAAAGACCAAGATCTGCAAAATCCATCCTGTCCGGAATGCGGTTCAGAAATGACATTCCAAGAAGGCTGCCATATCTGCCAAAATTGCGGATACAGTCGCTGCGGCTAAAAAATAGTTTTTTAAAACGGTTAAAAAGCGTTTTTCCATGATAGGCAAAACGCTTTTTTTTTGTTATGGTTATGCCATGGAAAATAAAACAAAAAATCTCATGCCTCAGCTTCCCGATTTTTCAAAAGAAATTGCAAATTCTGAAAAATTTTTAGCTGCCAATCCGGAAAAAAAAGAAGACGTGTTGCTTTTGCTTTTCGCTCTTCTGTACCAAAATCAAAATAGCAATTCTTTTGAAACCTATAATTTTTTATTCGCCTTATTGGAAAAAATTTTCCCACGCTTGGAAGCGTATACGTTTGCAAAATTCCATTTCGCCTTAGTCACCGCACCGCAGCATCAAGAAAAATTCTTATCCCGGTTCCAAAGCCTTTTTTCCGCAAGTGAAAAACAAAAGCTCTTAACAGAACTTGAACAAAGCCCATTTTTCAATTCCCCGAAAAATAAAGAACTTCTGCAACGCCTGCACGAAGATCCGGAACACACATCCCATGAAAAAAAATCCCTGCCCGGCTTGCTTTCCCTGCCGCAAAAACAGCTGCACTCCATTTCAAAGCAGCTAAAAGAAAATATTCCTTTTAAATTCACGCATACAGAAACGCTCACTTCTCCGCTTACGGATTTCCAAAAATCCCTGCAAGAATTTTTCGAACCTTTTTATCCCGTTCTGAACCGTGACAAAACCTTGCAGCAAGAACTTGAAAATTTTTTACAGACATTGAAAAATCAAAAATACCACATAGTTATCACTGGCGAAGGAAAAAGAGGAAAAAGTTCGCTCATCAACGCCCTTTTGAAACAAAATATAAGCTTAGTCGAAGAATCCATTCCTAAAACGGCTGTTCCCATTGAATTTTATTTTAGTGAAACTGAAGAATATCATGTTGAATTTCTTGAAGAAAAAGATTTGACCAAACAGAAGGAAAGCTATGCCCTGCAAGGACTTTTTCAAAAAAAAGAATTTCCCGCTTCCTTCAGTTTCGGTAAAAAAATAAAAATCAAAAAACAGCAATTAGCCGATTATACGGATGCTGACGGCAAATTCGTACAGCAAACGGCAAAAGTTTTCATCGGGCTTAATAACGAACTGCTTGCCCAAGGCTTTTGCCTCAGCGACACTCCCGGTCTGAATTGCGTTGACTCTTTCCACGATTATTTGACGTACAAAGAAAGTTTGCAGGCGGACTGCCTTATTTTCATTGTGGATGCAAGAAAACCGGATTCCGCCAGCGAACTCGGTTTCTTA
>DONZ01000028.1 GCA_003512875.1 Desulfovibrio sp.
GCTCCTGAATGATTTTATCGATATAGCCGAAAGAAAGGTTGTCTTGGGCTGTTAAATGCAAATTTTTGGCGCATTGTTCAATAAGTTCGGCGCTTGCCCGTTCACCTCGTTTCAGCCTGCCCTCAATGGCTGCCGCTCCTTCCGGAGAAATGACGGAATAATAGCCATGGGAAAGCATGAGTCTTTTGTCCGCCAAGCCAAAAGCTTCGGCACCGCCTGATCCGCCTTCTGAAATAAGGGAAATGATAGGCACGGAAAGCCCCGCCATTTCATAAATGTTTTTTGCGATTTGCTGCGCCGCTCCGGGATATTCTTCCACCGGGTCGCCCCCCGGCGTAAAAATATAGGAATGCACGGGAATACCTTCGGTTTCCGCAACATGCATATAGTGCAGCGCTTTTGCGTTGCCCCATGGCTTTGCTGAACCGCCGTTTCTAAATTCTTCGCCGTGCCCCTTTTCATGCCCGATGACCATGACGGACTGGTGATAGGTTTTCTTACCGTAACGGCGTGTGATATAAGCCCGTGCGATAAGAACGGCAGGGTCGTTGGTGTGTTCGTTTTGCCCACCGATTTCCGTATAGTTGTCGTAAACGTTTTCAAGTATATCTTTAAGACAAATGCGCTGCGGATGGCGGACAATGCGCACTTTATCCATGGGAGTGAGCTTGGCTTCGAGCTTTTTTTCCATAAAGGAAAAAAGGTCTTCAATGGTGGCAGCCGCTTCATCGATATTTTTTGTCTCGCCTGTTTTAAATTCGTTTAAACGGGTTTCCAAAAGCGAAATATCCTCTTGATGTTTACCGCCGAAAATATCTTTTATATAATTCAATCTGTCTGTCAATTGCTGTGCTTTTTTTGATAATTCCATAATAGTTCTCATTAAAATTTCAATATGCGGTCAGTGTTTTTCAATAGAAAAGGAATATTGGATTTCAGGCTTTCACCTTGGGCGTTGCTTCCTGATATGGTAAGGTTGTTCAGAAATTCCTTTCCCCGCTGCTTGGCGTTTTCAAGGTCGGTTCCCCAAATAATGCCAAGGGCCAAGTTGGGGTCGAATTCCGTAGGGATAGTGTAGGGATTTTCTTTGCTTATTTTAGGCAAATGGGTGTGCAGGGAAAGCCAAGGAGCTTTTTCATACGTGAATGTGTCGATATCGCCTACCCAAGGGGTGAAATTATTGTCAGTATCTTCGGCAATGAGGCGATATTCGATTCCGACTCCGTCAAAGGTGATATCTTGCTGGGTGTACCCCAACGGTTCGCCAAGCCCCGTTCTGATTTGTTCGGCGATAAGGTCGACGCCGCCTTTGCCGTTTATGCGTGAAATAGCGGCGGAAACGCCGTTTTCAACCTGAATGCGGGTATTGACTTCCATAAGAAACGGATTTCCGTCTTTTGTCACTATCCATTCCCATGTGCCGACGCTGTCATAATTCACTTTGCGCGCCAAGGCGAGGGAATGTTCAATAATGTCACGCATCACTTTTTCGGCATCGAAAGTATATTGGATAGTGTTCGGAGCGAACCCCGGAGCGATTTCAATACGTTTTTGCAGCCCTGTTGACTGAATGGAACAGTTTCTCGTGCCAAAATGAACCGGATTTTTTCCTGTTCTGTCCGCAATGATTTGTACTTCCAAGTGGTTGAAATTGGTTATTTTTTGTTCAATAAGAACTCCGTCGTCCTTAAACTGGCGCATGGCGTAGTTTCGTATTCTTCTGTAAATGGAACGGAATAAATCAAGGTCATGTATTTCTTCAATGCCCATTCCGCCGCCGCCTGCTGAGGCTTTGACAAGGACAAGCGGTTTGGCGACCCCTTGTTGTAGCTGGAAATCGAAAAGTGTGCGGGCTACTTTTTCCGCTTCGCTTTCATCATAAATAGGACGGTCGGAGCCAGGAACCGTGGGGACATTAAGGCTTCTTGCAATACGTTTCGTGTTGATTTTATCACCAAGTTCACGGATAACACGCCAAGACGGACCAAGAAAAATAAGCGGTCTGTTTCTTTCTGTCACACGGCGGGCAAAACGGAAATCTTCTGCAAAAAAGCCGTATCCCGGATGAACAGCCGTTGCTTCCGCCGTATCGGCGACGCTTAATATTTCATTGGCGTCATGATAGGAGCTGATACGGTAAAGGCTTTTATCGTCACCGAGTTCTTTCGCCAGTTTAACATGACCGGAATGAATATCTTCTTGAGTATATACAGCAACAAATTTTAAACCAAGTTTGCAGCATGCTTGAATAATTCGGACTGCTATTTCTCCTCGGTTGGCAATGAGGACTTTATGTTGTTTGCTCACGGAAAATCCTTTGGACAATAAATATAGTCAATATGTGTAAGATTGTTCACATTATTTTTTTTATATACGCTTAAAAATAAAAAATTGCAAAGTTTTTTTTTGGAAAAATAAATTTTTTTTATAAAAAAAAACAGTATGTTAATGCTGTTTTGTTCAAATGGTGAGTAATTTTCTCTTGATAATTAATGGGAATTGTCCCTATCTTCGATTTCAGGGAAAAAGTTTTCATTGTCTTTATGCGTTTCACTGACGAACAAGTGGCAATAGCAAGCGCCAAATTCCTTGACATCGATATTTCTGTAAGAACAGGGACAAATATTGTGTTTGTCTTTTTCCGCATCGCCATTGGCAAGACGGCAGGGGCAATTCAAGTATCCGTAATTTTCGAGATTATCCAGCAAGCTTTGTATGATGTCCATGCAGTGCTGATAATTTTTGTGGAGATAATAGCCTTTTTCCTCTTCCTTTTTTAAAAGCGCGTAAAGTTCTTCCGGGCTCATTTTATCAAAGCCTCCCTAAGTGCATGTTCTCTGAAACCGGTGATGATTTGTCCGTTTGCAAGACGTATTGTGGGATAAGAACCTCTGGGATTATAGATTTTTAATCTGTCCAATAAGTTTTTATAAAGTTGTTTCGGGTACTTATCTATATAAATAATGGTATAGGGAACGGAGTTTTCATCTAAAAATTCCCTTGTCTTTTTGCAGTGGTGGCATGTGGAAAGGGCGTAAATAAAGGTGTTCGGAACATTTTCAGGTTTGAGCGCCATTTTATAAAGGGTTTGCTCTTCCTGAGTCAGCCGGCTTAAAATGTCTTCGATCGGCTCATCTTTTATCCTTTTGCTTTTGAAATAAAAAATGCCGAATATAATAAGAAGAAATCCTATGATAACCAATAAGTATGTTGCAGCCACTTCAAAACCCCTGATGCTGTTGTTCGCTGTAATTTGTTTACATTATAATCCAATTCCGTAAAAAGTCTAGTGTCTTTTCTTCTTTGTGAAATTATCCCCTGCGTTTGATTGTTTAGTGCGATGAGCATGGGCTGTTGCTTTTGGGTTCGGCTTATTTTTGTGTTTGGCTTTGTTCCTCGCATTGTTTGCTGCCGCATTTTCTTCTGCGCCGCCGTTTGTTTTGGTGTTTTTTGCGAACGGCAATTCTTTTACGGCATCATTTGAATTATTTTTTAAAATGCATAAAAGTGCGTGCGATTTTTTATCTTTGATGATTTTTTGGGAAATGCTCACTTCGCAAAGCGAGCCTGTCTGCACGCCTGCGGAATCAAGAACGAGCAAAAGCCCTTTTCCATGGCAGGCGTAGCGGGCTCTTCCCCGGTAGTTCGGAACAACGAACGCATCGGAAATGATGCGGGCTTTATTTTTGCTTTCCTCTTTTTTCAGAATAGGTTCGGCTTCCGCTTTTTTAGCAAGGAAAAGGTAGGAGAGGCTGATGGAATCCTTATCCAGCCCCGCTTTTTGCGAAAGTTCTTTCAATTCATGAGGAATATGACTTGGTTTCGTGTTGAAGTGGCACCATGCATTTTGCGTATGGCATTGTTTTTTCAGCGGGCAGGATATGCCTGAAGGGCAAGGGCTGATGATTTGAAAAGGGGCTTCTGCGTTTTCAAATCCATCAAAGGCAAAATCCGTATTTTCATCATCTTCTTCCTGTATTTCGTTTGCAGCGAGGGAACGCAGAATTTGTATCATTCTGGCGCCTTGTCTTGTTCCCGGTTCAACCGCAAAGATTTTTCCCGTATCGTCAAGAAGCCGGCAGGCTTCGGCATATATTTGCCTGATTTGTTCAAAGCTTGAAATCTTTTTCCGTTCATCGCTTTCATTGAGGACGTTGCCCATGGTGAGCAGTGAAACCGGAGAATGGATTTGCCGCAGTACTTTATGATTTGGGGCTCGGAACGTTTGGATTTTCCATGTGCATTCGGGGGCGAGTTTTTGGCGGAGTTTTTCAAACAGGTTTTTACCGATATGCAAGGGTTGGGGGGCGATGTCGGTACAAATGAACGTGATGTCTTTTTGCCGCAATTCTTTTTTCGAGAGGAAAAGGGCTAAAGGAATGGTGAGCGGTCCTGAGCCCAAGTCAATGAAATTCGCTTTTTGGGGAATGGTTCCGAAGTCCAGTTTTGGAAATAGTCTGCATAAGCGGATTAAATTCCAAACCATAAAATAATGGAAATATGCGGAGAGCAGGCGTTGGTTCGTCCAATAGGGGTATGAAAGCATTTCCCTTTCCGTGGTTAAAAATCTGGATAAATCTTTGCATGCGTAAACAAGCTCTTTTTTTTGGCTCGGTTTCATGGGGAGGAGCTCGTCAAGAGCAGGATAGAGAATGTCAAACCCTTTTCGGGTAAACGTGTCAAATTCTGTAAAAAGTTCTTTATTCATAGTACCTGCTTTTAAAAATGCATATTGTCAATATATAAGGCATCATATTCTTTTTGGTTGGTTAAATCAATGAGTTCTGCCGCACTGGAAAGTTTTGTGACAGTGTCGATTAATTCCGGTTTTGTGTGGTAGGTGATCAGACCTTTGAGCGAGGTATTGCCCAAAATGCTTGTTTTCGCTTTGCTGTTTTTAGGCAAAAATCCGAGGTTTTCCAATATTTCTAAAGGAATATGGGAACTTAATGCTCCTGACAGGAATATGTTTTCAATGTTGTTTCTTTCTAAAAACAATGCTATTGCGGAAGAAAACGCGGCTTTGACTTTTAAAATATTTTCAATGTCTTCGGCGCATAAATACAGTTTGTCAGTGACATAAAGCCGTTTTTCGCCGTTTGTTTCCTTTAAGTTTTTAAAAATTTTTTTTCCTAACGGACTGAGGGAGTGTTGATTGTCTTGGAATAAGCCCAGTCTGTTTATACAGTTTGCGGACAACAGAATATTGAGTAAATACAAGTAGGCAGCCCCGCAGATAAATTGCGCTTCCCCTTTGCAGGCATAGGATAAGCCGAACGGTGTCAAAGAAAAAGAAAGAATGATGTTTTCACCTTCGCCGTGAACGGCGCTTCCGCAGCGCATGCCAACACCCTCGAGGGCTGGTCCGAGCGGAACGCTTGCGGCATGAATTTTTCCTTTTGAATAATGAATAAATTCTCCGTTCGTGCCTAAATCTGCAAGTAAAAAATTATCCAAATGCGGATAGGTTTGCAAAATATTCGCCAAGCCCGCACAGGCGTCAGCTCCGACAAATGCTCCAAGCTGCGGAGGAACAAACAGCGGGGACAGTTTCGGGAATTGATAGGTTTTACCGCCTTTATTTTCTAAATAATAGGGTGCTTCCAGCAATCCTTTTGTGCTTTCGCCAAGAAACAATGCCAGCATAGCGGGATTGGCGGCAAGATATATTTTTTGGATAAAAATATTCAGTTCCGCAAGGTGCTGGCAAAGGTTTTGAAAATATTCCAATAAAACGGTTTGCAGGCGGCTCGGTTTTTCTTTTTCGATAAAATGTTCATAATGGAGCCGTGCCATGACATCCGCTCCTGCGAACATTTGCGGATTTAAAATTTTTCCTTCCGTGAGGACCGCATTGTCGCTTCGGACTTCAAACGCTATGGACGTTGTTCCCAAGTCGACGAATAATATGGCTTTTTTTTCCTGATTGCTTTTTTCAAGGTGCAGATCGTATCGGGTCGCGTTTTGCTGCAAATCACCAAAAACAGTCAATACCGCGTTATCCTGCAAAGGGTGCTTGCAAGCCAGACGGATATTGTTTTCCTGCTCTTCCCGGCTTAGAAGCGTTTGTTCAAGCGGGCTCAGTTCCGGAATATCCGAATGGTATCTGACTTTGCAGCGTCCGCATTTTCCCATGCCGGTACAAAGAGGGCGGGGCATTATTTGCGGTAATCCGAACAAATAGCTTGCATTCGCATTCTTAGGAAGCGTTTCAAACGGAATTTCAAGCACTTGGTTTTGATAATGAATTGTTATTGCCATATTTTTTCCTTTAAAAAACTATACAGAATAAATATTCAAATGGCAACGTATTGTCTTTTCAAGAAAAAAACTGTATAGAAAACCAAAATAAAGACGATATACGTTTTTGATGAGGGTATTTCGTGCTTGACATTGTACTTTGTCAATGTATAATTATTTGAATTAAAACAATTAAGGCGGTTTGTATGAACAAATTTCTCGCTCAAGATGAAGTAGATGCGCTTTTGAACGGTTTATCTGGTGGGGATTTGGAAGTTGAAGCGGAAGAAGAAAATTCCGATGGCATTGTTCTTTTCGACCTTGCCAATCAAGATAGAATTATTCGCGGCCGTATGCCTGTTCTGGAAATTATCAACGACAGGTTCGCCCGACTCTGTACCAATGCCTTAACAAATACTGTGCGCAAACGTGTTGAAATTTCTCCTATTTCTATTGATATGGCTAAATTCGGGGAATTTATGCGTTCGCTTCCCGTGCCTACCAGTATCAATATCTTTAAAATGGAACCGCTGCGCGGCAATGCTTTGATGATTATCGACGCACGTCTTGTTTTCGCCCTTGTTGAAAACGTTTTTGGCGGAATGGGCACGCAGTCTAAGGTTGAAGGGCGTGAATTCACCCGTATAGAACAAGCCATTGTGGATAGGATCATTCGTCTTGCCCTTGAAATTATGACGGAATCATGGCGGCCCGTTCATGAAGTCAATCTTGAGCTTATCCGCTCGGAAATCAACCCCCAATTCGCTTCCATTGTTCCGCCGAGCGATGTGGTGGTTGTTATCAATTACGAAGTGGAACTTGACAATTCCCTCGGCTCTATGCTTGTTTGCCTGCCTTATTCCACGATTGAACCTATCCGCTCCAAATTGAACGCGAACTATCAAACGGAACGTTTGGAAGTCGACCACGCATGGTCCGGCCGTTTAAAAGACAGGCTTATGGAAACTCCCGTGGAATTGAAAATCGGCATAGGAAGCACGCAAATCACCAGTAATCAGCTGCTTCGCTTGAAAGTAGGCGATATTATCACGTTGGATACCGATATTGAACAATTATTGCCTTGCACCGTCGAGGGCGTTACCAAATATTGGGGTATACCCGGAATAATAAAGGCTAATAAGGCGTTTCAAATCGTAAGTGTCGACGAACCGAGATATTCATAAGACAGTGTTTGGAAATTGAAATAAAAAAGTGGCTTTCGGGCCACTTTTTTTATCTTGCCATCTGCATAAGGCGTTTAATTCTTTCTTCAATAGGAGGGTGGGTACTGAAAAGCGCCTGCATGTTTCCCGAATGGAGAGGGGAAACAATGAACATGTTTTCCGTTGCGGGATTGGCATTCAAAGGTATTTTCGCACTGTAACTGTTCAATTTGTTCAATGCGCTTGCAAGGGATTGCGGGTCGGAGCTGAAATGCGCCCCTGATTCATCCGCTGAATATTCACGGGAACGTGAAATCGCCATTTGGATAAGGCTTGCCGCAAGGGGTGCCAGAATAATCATCAAAATTGCTCCGACAGCACTAATCGGGCTTGAGTTTTCATTGTCCCTTCCGCCAAAAAGGCTTGTAAAATAAAGCATATTGGCAAGAGATGTAATGGCGGAGCCTAAAACTGCCGCACAGGATTGAATAAGAATATCCCTATTGGCGATATGGGCGATTTCATGGGCTATGACGCCGCGGAGTTCATTGGTTGAGAGAATGTGCATAATGCCTTGGGTTACGGCAACGACAGCATTTTCCGGGTTTCTTCCCGTGGCGAAGGCATTGGGGCTTGGGTCCGGAATAATGCAGATACGGGGTTTTGGAATGCCTGCGTTTCTTGCCAATTCTTCAACTATTTCATAAAGCTGCGGTGCGTCGCTTCGCTGCAGTTCCTGCGCTTTATACATTTTAAGCACAATGGAATCGGAAAACCAGTAACTGAAAAAATTGACCGCAACGGCGAAAAACAAGGCGACAATCACTCCTGTTTTTCCTCCGATAAGACCGCCTACAACTATGAAAAGGGTTGTCAATAACGCAAACAGCACTGCTGTTTTCATTGAGCTTGTCATAACATCTCCGTTTGTTTTTTATTTTGAATTGTCGTTTCGTTCGTGTTTTATTAAATAAAATATAGCTATGATTTTTAAAAAGACAAGTATTTTCTTTTCAGGGTTGCTTTTGGTTTTTTTGCTGCATGAAAATTCCGCCCACAATGAACAACAAGCCGATAATGCTGAGAGGATTGATGTGTTCGTTTAAGATACTGTTCGCCCATAATAAAGCGAAAAAAGGGGAAATAAGGGGTATGGTGGCGATTTTGCTTATGCTTTTTGTGTACTGTAAGGCTTTGTCCCAAAGTATGAAAGGAATGGAAAGTTCGATCAGACCTATGTAACAAGTGGGCGGTATGGCGTCTTGCGGAAGGACAAATGGTTCATTTCTGAAAAAAAGAGTTATGAAACTCAATAGACTTGCTCCTAAAAATCCGAGAAACAATTTGATATTGGCGGGGAGTTCCACCGCTGTATTGTAAATCCAATAGGCGGCATATAAAATCGTGCTTATCAAAATACAAAAAAGGCTGAGGCTGTTTGCCTGCATTATGGTTGAAGCGTTGCCCAGACTGATAATGAGAACGCCGGTATAAGCGAATAAAATCCAGAAAATTTCCTTACCGCTGAGTTTCTGTTTAAAAATAAAACTGCTTATCAGTGCCAGCATCAATGTCCATGAGTAATTGACAGGCTGGGCGATTTGCACGGGAAGTCCTGCATATCCTATGAAAAGGCTTTGGTAATAAATAAAAAGAATGGAGCAAAGCAGGAAACAGGAAAAAAATTGTTTTTTGGAAAGTTTGAAAAGGAGCGCCAATTCCTTATTGATGAAAATATAGAATAATAAGATGCCGCTTGCAATAAGCATTGCATAACTAAGAATAAGCAGGGCGCTTGCTTTTGCCAAGGCAAGTTTGAAAGCCGTTGAAACGGTCGACCACAATAAGACTGTTCCCAAGGCATAGAAATTTGCTTTTGTTTGGTTCGGTTTTTGAATACTGCTCAGCATGGGAGGGTAAACTTTTATTTTGTTTTATATCGCGGCAAAAAAAGCCCTCTTCATGTATTTTTTTGAAGAGGGTTTTTTCTTATTTGGAATATTTGCTGATAATGGCTTGTGTGCCGAGTTCCCCTTGTTTGCTGTCTTCCATTTCTTGATATATGGAATAGACTTTTTCCAAAACCGGCAGCTGAATATTTTTATTTTGACATTCTTCCAAGGCTATTTTCATGTCTTTGACAAAGTGTTTGATGAAAAATCCGGGGGCGAAATCATTGGCGCACATTTTAGGTCCGTTATTGCTTACCTGCCAGCTTGCCGCCGCACCGGTCTCAATGGTTTTGAGCATGGTTTCAGGGTCAATTCCCATGGCTTTGCAATAGGAAATGGCTTCGCATACTCCGGTGGTGTTAGCCGCAACGACAATCTGGTTTGCCATTTTCACATGTTGTCCCGCCCCGGCTTTTCCTTCATAAACGATATTTTTTCCCATAGCTTTAAAAATATCTTGGCAGGCGTCAAACGCATCTTCATCACCGCCGACCATAATGGCGAGCGTTGCGTTTTTAGCGCCGATATCGCCGCCGGAAACAGGCGCGTCAAGAGCTTTCAGCCCTTTTGCCTTGGCTTCTTCATAAATGCGTTCGGCAAGTTTCGGGCTGGAAGTTGTCATATCGATAAGGTATGCATGCTGCGGGGCATTGGCGATAATGCCATGGTCTGAAAAATAAACTTCTTCTATGTCTTTGGGATAACCGATCATGGTGATGACCGCATCTTTGTTTTGAATGCAGTCCTTTATACTGTCACAAACCACCGCTCCGTCTTTTTGCAAAGCTTCCGCTTTTGCCCGCGTGCGGTTGTACACACTTACGGAAAAACCTTGTTTCAAAAGATTGCGGACCATGGACGCCCCCATGACGCCTATGCCGATGAATCCTATGTTTTTCATAGCGTTCTCCCAAAATCATATGTTGATAAGTTCGTAATCCAAAGAACCGAGACCGATTTCAGCCGCATGCTCGATTTGATGATAGCCGTGCGTATACCCCCACTGACGGGTGAATTTATCAATGCCGATACCGTTATTTTCCATCGGTATCAGGCTTTGCGCTTTGGTGACGAGGTCATAGCTCGCTTTATCGATAGCGACCGGGTCCGTGGAAGCCAAAATTCCGATATCCGCAATCAACGGTGCGTCGCTCCAAGCCACGCAGTCGCAGTCAGGAGTCACATTCAAAACAAAGTTGATATAAATGACCTTTTCTTTTTTATTTTGAACCGCACCGTAAGCATATTCGGCAATTCTTTCGACAAAGGCGTAAAGCTCGGTTTCCCATTCGGCGGTAATCGCTTTCGGTCCGCAAACGGTTATGCATTCAAAACAGCCGATACATTTGCCGGGATCGGCAGGTTCTGTTTTTTTGCCGTTTTCATCTGTTTTGTAAAGCACTTCCGCTTTGCTTACCGCAAATTCGAATCCTTCCCTGCGCATATTTTCAATCAGCACGGAAAGGTGCAGCTCGCCGCGGCCGGATA
>DONZ01000137.1:0-140 GCA_003512875.1 Desulfovibrio sp.
ACCAATCCTAAAATTTTTACCGTGACAAATCGGCACTTGCTTGCCCGCGGCATTCGTGAAGTTGTGTTTGCCAACCTTGACAGCTCGGAAAACAGCAGCACGGATGAAATTTTTATCAGCCTGCAATTTGTGGAGCATAA
>DONZ01000137.1:524-24416 GCA_003512875.1 Desulfovibrio sp.
GAAATGGCAAAAAATGAAACGTCGGAACCGGAGGAAGTTCTTATGGTTTTTGATGAAGTCCCACAAAATAAACCGGATACGGATGTGGATGTTGAGGGTGATAATGATTGAAGGTGTGAGTATTAGAGCGAAAATCGGGGCTTATGAAGTTTTGCGTTCTCCGAAAATTGTTATCGAAAGCAAAAGACGGCAAATTGTAGGCACTGCCAGCCTTGAAGTTCCGGATCCGACGGGCGAAATCCGTAACGGTCTGAACCTTGGGGACAAGGTGCAAATCATTATGCGCTATAAAGGCGACAATCCGCTGGAGCAGACGTGGCAGGGAACTATCTATTCCCTGCAAACCGAGGCAGACAATATTATTGTCATTGCCAAAGGGCTGGAGCAGGTTTTGCTTGATACATTCATTACCGAGGCTTTTTATGAAGAACCTGCCAATATTGTTGCTAAAAGAATTTTGGAAAAAACCGGTTATTCTATTAAAACTGTTGATTTTGGTGAATTTGGGCTGCCTTATCAAGTCTTTTCTCGCTGCAATCTTGCAGGAGCTATTAAACAATTAAGTCAAACAATCAGCCAAAGCTATCAGGTTGATTTATCCAAGCACGCTCTTTGGCTGGATAATAACCGGCAGTGGAATTTCAGTAATGGAAATGAAGACGGTGATATTTTTATCATTGAAACGGCAAAAAATCTCTTGAGCCATAGACCGCCTCAAAAACAAGGAGAAATGGGTGAGCTTGAAACGGTTTTACTGCCAAGCCTCACCCATTCGCGGATTATCAAAATACGCGACAGCGTCAGGGATATTGTGCAGGAAGTGCGGGCGCAGGAAGTCACGCATAAAATGGAACAAGGGAAAAACCGTACAATTATCAGATACGGCAAAGATGAAGGCTGGGGGTAATATAAAGCACAGGATGTGCGAGCCACGCAGTGCGAACGAACGATTTTCGCATAAATCGTGAGAGAGAGCCATATCCCTTACAGGACGTAAGGGGATGGCGTTATGGAGATAAAATGAGTTTATTGGAACAAATCAAAAAA
This sequence comes from Desulfovibrio sp., assembly GCA_003512875.1. GTDB lineage: Bacteria > Desulfobacterota > Desulfovibrionia > Desulfovibrionales > Desulfovibrionaceae > Taurinivorans > Taurinivorans muris. The sequence continues at coordinate 1,572 of DONZ01000137.1, forward strand.
GCTGTTGAAGTATGCAGACCGGATTTTCGGCATTACTACCGGATTGTTAAAAAAGCCAGAATTGTCAACAGTTATGCGTCAAACGGAAAGTATTACTGCGACGTTCAGCCGCTCAGAAATGATGAAAACATTGATACCAACGAACCTGTTATCCCCCGTGTTGCGCTGCCTGTGTTCTGGGGCGGGAATAACCGGGGCATTGTCTGCCCGCCATGTATTGGCGTTCTTTGCGACCTTTCCTATTATGACGGCGATCCGAACTATCCTTTTATTTCCAATATCCGCTGGGACAGTAAAAACACGGCTCCGCAGGCAGGGCTCAACGAATTTGTTATCCAGCTTGAAAATGGTGTGCAGATAAAAATTGATGATGCTAAAAATATTCTGAACATTACACCCGCCAATTATAAAATAGAGGTCGGCAAAGATGTGGAAATAACGGCAAAAGGCTCTGCAAATATCAATGTGGACGGCAGTGCGGAAATCACTGCAAAAAACAATATCACATTGACTGCTCCGCAGATTTTTCAAAACGGCAATGTCAGCAGTGGCGGAACGGGCGGCGCAAAAGGCAGTATTTCAGAAAATGCTGATCGAACACAAACCGGAAGTTTCACTTTGAACGGAAATATTACGGTAAACGGCAGTCTTACGGCAAATTCCGCTCATATAAGCGGCAATGCTTATGCTGCAAGCAGAAGCGGCGGTAGTATATAAAACAAAATTTTTAATACCATCGAAGCCCTTGAGACTCTTCGGGAAAATAATGCTGATAGGTTTACACGATTCCGATAAAACAAAATTTCATAATCTTGCTTTGATGAAAATTTCCGCTTGGCATAAAAAACAAGGCGATGAAGTAAAAATATTCACTCCGGACTTATCAAATAAATACGATAAAATATATTCAAGCAAGGTTTTTACTTTTACCGCCGAAGACACCGGCTTGCCTAAGGACGAAAGGGTCATGAAAGGCGGGACAGGCTATAAAAAATCAGAAGAATTACCGGAAGAAATCGAACACATTATGCCGGATTACTCCTTGTATGAACTTGATTATTCCATAGGCTTTCTTACCCGCGGATGTGTCCGTTCCTGCCCGTGGTGCGTCGTTCCCGAAAAAGAGGGAAAAATCAGAAAACATGCCGACATCACGGAATTTCTTGCTCATAAGCAAGCTGTTCTTATGGACAACAACGTGCTTGCCTGCGATTTTGGCGTTGACCAACTCGAAAAAATCGCCCGCTTGGGAATAAAAGTTGATTTTAATCAGGGCTTAGACGCCAGATTGATTGATGAAAATATCGCAAAACGGCTTGCAAAAATAAAATGGCTTAAACCTGTCCGCTTGGCTTGTGACCAGAAATCACAAATGCGGGTGGTTGAAAGAGCAGTCAGATTGCTCCGTGAAAACGGCTGCACCCCCCGGCAATATTTTTGCTATGTGCTTGTGAAAGATGTTGATGACGCTTTGGAACGTGTTGAGTTTTTACGGAATTTGAAAGTTGACCCGTTTGCACAGCCTTACAGGGATTACCAAAATAAAATAGAACCTACCAAAGAACAAAAAGATTTCGCACGGTGGGTTAATAGAAAACAAATCTTTAAATCCTGCACTTGGGAAGAATATAAAAAGGGTAAAAAACAATGAATTATCTGTCCCTTTTTTCCGGCATTGAATCCGTATCGGTTGCGGCAAAAGGATTGAACTGGACACCTGTTTGTGTTCTGCAAAAATAGGAACAGGAAAAGAGGAATGGGGAGCAGAAAAGGATAAACAATATTTTGTCCTCACCATTCACAAAATAATAAAAAAAATGTTCTAAGTTTCAATCAGTATTTTCATCCTATTTGAGAATAAAACGGTAGCAAATATCATGCCAGTCACTATACTTGAGAACGGTGCATTCTCATATAGAGTGATTGATATTCTCATTTAGCGTGACAGCTCACACCAACAGTAGAAATTCCCTAATCTCGCATGTTTTTCAGCTAAAAACGGGGACATACGGGGGACAAAATTAAAAAAGAAAGGACTTACAAAATTTTTGTTTTATAAGCCCTTGAAATATCTGGAGCCAACTGCGAGAATTGAACTCGCGACCTACTGATTACGAATCAGTTGCTCTACCATCTGAGCTAAGTTGGCACTCGGCTTTTTTAATCAATCTTTGGCGCTTCTGTCAAGAGAATTTTGTTTTTTTCTTTTTGAACGGGTGAACAGCCCCGCAGCCGCTTTCTGAAATGGTCTCATTCCTCGTGCCATATCCCGAAATACCGCCGAACAAAAAAGAGCCCAGTCTATTTTCACTCACTTTATCCGCTCACGCCCATACTGCCGTTTTTTACCGCTCCATCGCTCTGGACATATTGTCAAACAGATATGAATGGAGAACGTTTCATTATCCCTGCATAATTTTTTGATATTTTTCTGATTATTGCAGGGTATTGATAGTGCTGATCGGTCATTAAATAAAGCGGGAAATTTTTTATTTTCTGAAATTACTTGTTAAACCGCAATATTGATTGGAATACGAGAAGGGAAAAGCCTCATGACAGACATATTTTTATAAAACAATTGACATCTTATATAAGATATGTTATTTCTATCTTAACTATCAAATAGGAGGATACTTATGAAAAAGCTTTTCAAAACATTGCTGTCTGTTGTTTTGGCATTCGCAGTGACTTCCCCTGCTCTTGCGGCGTATCCGGAGAAGCCAGTGAATATGGTTATTGCTTTTACCGCCGGCGGCTCCAGCGACGTTCAGGCGCGGATCATGCAAAAATACTGGAACAAATACGCCCCGCAGCCTTGGGTTTTCATTTATAAAACAGGTGCGGGCGGCATTATCGGCTTCACGGAAATCGCCAACGCCAAAAAAGACGGATACACTGTCGGCGGTTTGAATACTCCCCATATCATTTTGCAGAGCCTTGCGCAAAATGCGCAGTTCGACCCGCTTACAAGTTATGAGTACCTTTGCCAAGTGGTGAACGACCCGCAGGTCATAGCCGTAAGAAAAGACAGCCCGTATGCGTCTGTCGAAGAACTGATTGCGGCGGCGAAAGCCAATCCGCACAAAATCAAGGTCGGTCTTTCCGGGCAATTGAGCGGTCACCATGTGATGTTTCTTTCATTCAAGGAAATGTTTCCGGAATCCGTGTTTTCTCCGGTATTCTATAAGGGCGCTGCCGACCAGAACGCCGCGCTTCTCGGCGGTGAGATTGATTTCATGTTCGGCAATGTGAATGACGTCACCCGCGCATTGGATGAATTGAGAATTTTGGGTGTCGCCGCTGAAGAAAGGAATGCTTTCCTCCCCGATATTCCGACACTCAAAGAACTTGGCATTGATTTTGTTTCCGATATCAGGCGCTGTTTTGCCGTGCCGAAGGGTGTCGACCCGGAAATTGTCAAGACATTGCGCGCCGTTTTCAAACAGATATGCGAAGACCCCGATTATGTTGCCGATATGCTCAAAGCCGGTCAGCCTCATGAATATTTGAGCGGTGAGGATTTTGAAGCGTATATTAAGACGCAGTATGAAAGCAACCGCGGCATTCTTCAACGGGCAGGACTTATAAAATAATACGAAAACTCCCCAGTGCTTCCGCGCGGGGAGTTTTTTTACCGGAGCTATGCAATGACTGAATTTATTGGATATGCACTTATTGAAATGATACAGCCGTTCAATATCTTTTTGATGATTATCGGATTGACGGGGGGTATCGTCGTAGGGGCTTTGCCGGGGCTGACGGCAACCATGGGGGTAGCGCTGATGGTTCCTGTCACATTTGCGATGGACCCTGCAAGCGGGCTCATAATGCTTGGCGCCATTTATATCGGAGGCATATACGGCGGGGCTAATTCCGCAATTTTAATTTGTACTCCCGGAACTCCCAGTTCCGTTGTCACAACGTTTGACGGATGGCCGATGTGCCAAAACGGGAATGCCGATGACGCCTTGCACGTGTCCCTTATTTCTTCTGCTTTCGGAACGATAGTCGGGGCGTTTTTCCTGTTGTTTTTCTCCGCTTCCTTTGCCCGTTTCGCTTTGCGGTTCGGGGGACCGGAAAATTTTTGGCTTTGCCTTTTCGGTTTGTCGACCATTGCGGTCATGAGTATCGATAACATGGGAAAAGGAATAGTTTCCGGAGCGATAGGAATGCTTGTGTCCACTGTCGGGCTTGATCCCAATACGGGCAATGTGCGCTTCACCTTCGGCTATTATCCTCTCATTCAGGGAATATCCGTCATCCCCTGCATGATAGGGCTTTTCTCTTTTTCACAGGTATTGCAGCTTTTGAGTTCCTCAAAAGAATACATTGCCGAATGCAAACCGAGCAGCGGCTCGTTTACGCGGATGTTCAAATACCTTTTTGTAAAATGCAAGACAAATTTGGTGCGCTCTTCCCTTATCGGGACGTTTGTGGGCATGCTTCCCGGTGCCGGGGGGGAAATCGCATCCATTATTTCTTATAATGAAGCGAAACGCTGGGATAAGGAACCTGAAAAATACGGCAAGGGGTGCGTTGAAGGTATTGCCGCTTCCGAGAGCGCGAACAATGCGGTTATTGGCGGTTCGCTCATTCCCATGCTGACTTTGGGCATTCCCGGAAGCGCTGTCGCCGCGGTTATCTTGGGAGCGCTGCTGACTCATGGCATACAGCCCGGTTTTAAAATATTCACGACTTCCGGCGAATTGGCTTATGCTTTTATTCTTTCACAGTTTTTTGTCGCGCTGCTCATGCTTCCCATCGGGTATGTCCTATGCAAATTCATGGCGAAACTTCTTTGTTTTCCTTTAACAAACGTTGCTGTCGCCATTGTCATTTTATCGTTTATCGGCGCATACGCCATCGCCAACAGCATGGTCGATATTTGGATTGTCTTCGTGTTTGGTATTTTGGGTTTTGTATCCAATAAGATCGGGCTTGATACCGGAGCCATGGCGCTTGGCGTCATTCTGGGTCCGATGATAGAGGAGAATCTCGGCAAATGCGTTGACTTGGCCAATGCCCACAGCGGAGGTCTGCTTGGAGTCATGCTTGAAGGTTCCATTTCGAAGATTTTGATTTTCGCCCTTGCGGTATCTTTGCTTACGCCTTTTTATATCAACCATAAAAAAAGAAAGAGCGGCAGGCGTGCCGGGGAGGATTGATATGCCGAAATATTTGCAGGACTTATGTTCAGGTGCCGTATTTATTTGCATTGGTTTGGCTTTCGGTTTGCAATACAGCCAGTTGAGCGGTGTGAGCCGGATTTTTCCGGAAGCCTTGATTTCTCTTATTTCCTTAGGCGGTTTTTATTATTTCATAAAAGGTTTTGTCCGCAGAGGAAAGGAAAAAGCCGAAGGAACAGGGGAAGCGGAATCAAAAGAGCGGTTTTTGTTCATGCGTTTGGTATATATTCTTTTTTCCGCCCTTATGCTTATTTTTCTTATTGAATATTTGGGATTTTACAGCGCAAGTTTTCTTTTTCTTTTTATTTCCCACGCATATTTGGCGAATAAGAAAAACGGAAAAATGAAAACAATGCGCGACGGTCTTGTTTTCAGTCTCGCTTTTGTTTCTGCCGTATGGTTCTTGTTTCATTATGTGCTGTTGGTGCCGACACCCGCCGGTTTTTTGATTTGATCATTGCAGAGAGGTTTGCCATGAAAAAAATTGTTATTTCGGAATTTATGGATGAATCCGCCGTTCTTGAATTGTCAAGAAACAATACCGTTGTTTATGACAAAAACTTGTTCCAGAACCGTGGAGAATTACTGCACGTTTGCAAAGACGCAGATGCGGTTATCGTAAGGAATAAAACGCAGGTGGACCAGGAACTTCTGTCTGCCGCGGTGAAAATGAAAGCTGTGGGCAGGCTTGGGGTCGGGCTTGATAATATTGATACGGAATATTGTGAAAAACATGCGGTTTCGGTTATCACGGCAAGGGGAGCGAACAGCATTTCCGTTGCCGAATATGTTTTGACGGGTATTTTTTATTTTTCAAGACAATATTATCTGACAACGCAGGTAAAAAGCGGGGCATGGCCGCGGGAACGGATGATCGGTTCCGAAGCGGCGGGAAAAACTTTGGGGATTATCGGCTTTGGAGATATAGCCAGAACCGTTGCGAAAAAAGCAAGCTGCCTGGATATGGATATTGTTGCCTATGACCCTTATCTCAAAGAAACGGATGCCGTTTGGAAAGAATACGGCGGCAGCGCGGTTAAGCCCTGCTCTTTGGAAGAAGTGCTGCGGCAGGCGGATGTTGTGAGCCTGCATATTCCTCTCTGTCCCGAAACAAAAAATCTTTTTACCGCGTCTTTGCTTGAAAAAACGAAGAAGAGCAGTATTTTCATCAACAGTTCCCGCGGGGGAGTCGTGGATGAGAATGCTTTGGCGCAATTGCTGAAAAAAGGACATTTCAAAGGTGCTGTATTGGATGTTTTCGCAAATGAACCCCTTGAGGCGGAAAATCCCTTTATCGGCATTGAAAATTGCTTGCTGACCCCTCATATAGCGGGTGTGACGGAAGAATCGAATGCACGGATAAGTTCTTTGATAGCCCGTGAAATATCAAAAATTTTACAGGGATGATGGTATGCTGCTTTCTAAAGATGAGGCATACGCCTTGGCATATAAAAAGTTTTCGGAAATTTTGTTTGATGAATATGTTAAACGGACGATTTGCCATTCCCTTACCTTGGCGGAATTGGACAATCTTCCCTCGCACGGTTTTTCCCGCATTCCGTTTTATTATGCCCAGGCAAAAAGCGGAAAAATCAATGTTCATGCGTCGATAGGCATGAACATTGCCGATAACGCGGTCATGGTTTCGGCGGATAACGGGTTCGCTTTTCCCGCGATTTGCAGGGGCTTGGAAAAAGCCGAAGCGCTGCTGAAGCATAACGCCATAGTCCTGCTGACAATTTCCCATTCCCATCATTGCGGTGTCTTAGGGCAGTATGTGGAACAAATGGCAAGAAAGGGGTTTGTCGGTTTTGCGTTTTCAAACACTCCCAAAGCCATGGCTCCTTTCGGAGGGAATGCGGCTCTTTTCGGAACAAATCCTTTGGCTTTCGGCTGTCCTTATGGTGAAGATCCCCTTGTTATCGACATGGCATTAAGCAAAGCCGCGCGGGGAAAAATTTTAACTGCCAAGCAAAAAAAGGAAAGTATTCCCGATGACTGGGCGATAGACAGCTGCGGCAATGCAACCACTGACCCGGAAAAGGCGATGGAAGGAGCCCTTTTGCCTATTGCAGGGGCAAAAGGTACGGCGCTCGCCCTTTTGGTGGAAATCATGAGCGCAAGTTTGACAGCTTCTTCTTTTTCCTATCAGGCTTCGTCCTTTTTTGAAGCGGAGGGACCGTATCCGAATATCGGGCAAAGTTTCATTTTTATTGATCCCTGCCGGTTCAATCCTCATTTTCAGACAAGCATTCAAACCCTTTGCGCAGAGATTTTGAAACAAAAAAACACGCGTATTCCCGGCATGAAACGGTTTAATTGCCGTGCGGAAAAAAACAGGAACGGCATAACGATTTCCGATGACTTGTATCGAAAGCTGTTATGATGTTGCCGCCGCGGACGGCATGTTCGCCTTATGTTTGCCGATTTCGCCGCTTGTCCGGGAATTTGTCCGTTGTTTTCGGCAAATCGATTCATCGGTATGCGTTTTTTCGGGGTGACATGTCGATTGTTGTCGGTTTTGGCGGAACCGGCATAGTATGAAATTTTTTTATGATATTTTCTGAAAGATAAAATTTGCTTGCAATAATCCATTTGCCTATGTATACTTCTATCTGCATGGTATTATTGGAAGTTTGAAAGAATTATGAAGAGGAAACATGGATAAGAAGATTTCGTATGTGCCGCTGTATGAACAAGTGAAAAAAGATATTTTAAGAAGAATTATCGCAGGCGATTGGTCGCCGGGAAGTTTTCTTCCCAATGAATTTGCATTGGCGGAGCAATATGGCGTGAGCCAGGGGACGCTCCGTAAGGCGTTGAATGAACTGACCGCTGAGAAATATCTTGTCCGCTATCAGGGAAAAGGCACTGCCGTCGCCGTCGTGGAAGACGATACGGCGTTATTTCCGTTCTTTTTTCTTTCCCGCCGCGATAACAAACACATTCCTCCCGTTTCGCAAATCAACGGCATTGCGCGGATTAAGGCTTCTTCGGATATTGCCGGGCATTTGCAGATAAATGAAGGTGACGAAGTCATAGAAATCAAGCGGGTGCGTATTCTTGACAACGAATGCGTCATAAACGAGATCGTGTATATTTCGCTGAAAGTGACCGGCGATATTCATTTTGAAGACCAGCAGTTTCCCAATACGCTCTATGTCTATTACCAGCATAAATGCGGAATCAGGATACACCGCGCGGTGGAGGATATTGAAGCCGTTCTTCCGACAGCCGACGATGTGAAAAAACTGGGCATTGTGAAAACACAGCCTGTGATGAAAATTTCCAGAACCTCTTTTGATGTGCAGGAACGGATAGTCGAATACAGAATCAGCAAGATAAACACGCAAAATTTTGTGTACCGCGCAAGCTTGCAGTAAGCGGGTATGCAATCATCGTGAAAAAGAGCAGGGTTACCCTGCTCTTTTTTTTGCGGAAAAATATGATTGCCGCGTTCAGGCGGAAAAAAGATTGTGATGTTTTTCATTAAAGTACTTGACAGTCTGATATAAGATATAATATATTTTATAAAAATAGAAACATCATACCGTTTCAAAATGGGAGGAAATCATGAAATATCTGAAAAAAGCGAACACATCGGCAGAGGAATTCAGCTCCGGAGCCCGTAAAGCCGTTGAGGAAGTTCTTGCGGACATTCGTGCGAACGGCGAGGACGCTGTCCGCGAACTTGCGAAAAAATTTGATAAATGGGAGCAGGATTTCGTCCTTTCTCCGGAAAAAAAAGCCAGGCTCATCGCAAGCGTTCCGGAAACCGTCAAAAAAGACATTCGGTTCGCATACGAGCAAATCACCTGTTTTGCAAAGGCGCAGCGCGAGAGCATTAAAGATTTTGAAATCATGACTCCCGCAGGTGTCCGCGCGGGACAGAAAGTTATTCCGATGGATGTCGCAGGCTGTTATGTTCCCGGCGGACGGTTCGCCCATACGTGTTCCGCGCTTATGAGCATTGCGACGGCGAAAGTGGCAGGTGTTCCTTTTGTTGTTGCCGCAACGCCGCCCCGAGGCGACAGTATCGACCCCTCCGTGTGTTATGCCATGGATTTGGCAGGTGCCGATGTTATTTTGGAAATGGGCGGCATTCAATCCGTCGCCGCTATGGCGTATGGTTTATTCACGGGAAAAAAGGCGAATATCATTGCGGGTCCAGGCAACGCTTTTGTTGCGGAAGCAAAAGCATTGCTTGCGGGTGAGGGCGTTTGCGGAATAGACCTTTTCGCCGGACCGTCCGAAATTGCGATTTTGGCTGACGCTCAGGCCGATCCCATGACCGTCGCCATAGATTTGCTTTCACAGGGTGAACACGGAGTTAATTCGCCGGTATGGCTTTTCACCGATTCTGAAGCGTTGGCTGAACGGGTACTGGAAATCATGCCGAAGCTCATTGCCGATATGCCGGATCCGGCGACACCTCAAAAATCATGGGATGATTATGCGGAAATCATCGTTTGCGGCAGCAGGGAGGAAATGGTTGAAATCAGCGACCGATACGCACCGGAACATCTTGAAGTGCTTTGTGAAGATACCGACTGGTGGCTGAACCATCTGACTTCTTACGGCTCGCTGTTCATGGGCGAATTCAGCACCGTCACCCATGGCGACAAATGCGCCGGTCCCAACCATATTTTACCCACAAAGAAAGCGGCACATTTCAGCGGCGGCTTGAATGTGCATAAATATCTTAAGATTTGCACCTACCAACAGCCGATGACAATGGAAGCCTGTTGTCTGGTCAGTGAACACGCATCCCGTCTGTCCCGTGTAGAGGGCATGGAAGGGCATGCCCGTGCCTGTGATTGGCGCCTTACGAAATACCAGCCTGAAAAGGATTGGGATTTCAAAGTATACAGACATCCGGCATATTGATAAGGAGAAGAGTATGAACGGAAAAAAAATCCTTGGCTTGGCGGCGGCGGGTTTTGCGTTTCTCTCGCTCGCAGGTTTTTCTTTCGGAGCGGAACCGTACACCGGTCCCAAATTGAATCTGCGCCTTGCAAGTCCGAGTCCGCTGGGCAGCAACATGGTGCTCGGTTATGAAAGATTCGTTGAACTTGTGAAAGAAAAATCCGGCGGTAAAATCAATATCAAACTCATGGCGAACGCCGTGCTCGGCAGCGACAGGTCAACCCTTGAGGCGGCGCAGCGCGGTACGCTGGATATGGCTTCCTGCTCTTCACCCAACATGGCGTCGTTCGCCCGCGACTATATGGTTTTTGATTTGCCGTATGTCACGTCCCCCGCGTATCAGCAGCAGCTGTATGATGCTCTTGATAATGGCGAACTTGGCAAACATTTTGAAAAGGTCGCAAACCGTATCGGTTTGACGACCATCATGTTCAGTGAATACGGATACCGCAATTTCGCGTTTACTTCTTCCGTAAACGGAATTGACATGATGAAAGAAAAGAAAGTCCGCACTACGGACTCTCCTATCGAAGTGGCGGTCTCAAGGGCATTGGGCATGATTCCTTCTCCTGTGGCATGGGGTGAGGTGTATACCGCTTTGCAGCAGGGCACGGTGGACGGCGAAGGCAATAACTGGGAACATCTTGTTCTTGCTAAACATATTGAAGTGTTGAAAGGTGCGATGGATTCCCAACACAATTACAGTATGCATATTCTTATGATGAACAAGAAAAAATATGACATGTTGGACCCGCAGGCGCAGGCCGTTCTTCGTGAAGCGGCAAAAGAAGCCCTTGCGTATGAAAGAAATCTCACCAAGGAATTAAAAGAAAGGTGTGAAAAGGAAATGCTCGCCCAAGGCATTGTGATTTACCGCCTTTCCGCTGAGGAGCGTGCCGTTTTGAAAGAAAAAACGCGTGTTGTCTGGGATACGTTCAAAAATGAAATTGATCCCGATGTATTGCAAATGGTATTGGATACACAAAAGTAACGTGTTCGTATTAACATGAAAAGCCGTACTTTCATGGTACGGCTTTTTTATAAGGGGCAATGTATGTCGATATATGACAGTATTAAAGTTGATTTGGAACATACTTCCGAATGCGCTGCGTTTGCGGATTGTTTGAATGTCAATTTTGAAAAACCGTTTATGATCATCGGCTTGGTGGGAGCGGTTCTTTTAATTGTTTACCAGTCTCTCGGAAGATATGTTTTTGCAAAATATTTTCCTGCAATGCACATTCCTTTTTGGACGGAAGAATTAGCCCGTTTCATGTTCATTTGGTCGATGTATTTCGCAATTCCGCTGACAATCAAACACAGGGAAAACATTCGCGTCGATGTCATTTATGATAAATTTTCTCCGAAATGGCGCGGCATATTATGGATGTATTCGGACCTCGCCTTCATTGTCATGGCGGGGAGCATTTTTTATACCAGTTTGGGCTATATTCACATGCAATGGGAATTTGAACAGGAAACCGCGGCTCTCCGCATTCCGTATTATATTCCTTATGCCATATTGCCTTTGGGGTTCGGGCTCATGGTCATACGATTGATTCAGGATATTTCTGTTGAATTGAAAACTTCATCGTATGCGGATTTTTTCTCAGCTGTTTTTTTCATTGTTTTGTCCATTGCTCCCGTATATCTTTTTGAAGAGTTAAATGTTCTTGCCTTATTGTTCGGCTATTTCATTCCGCTGCTTGTTTTGGGGGTTCCCGTTTCCATTTGCCTGGGGCTTGCGACTCTCGCGACTGTCATCGGTGCGGATTCGCTGCCTATTGATTATATCGCCCAAGTCCCTTTCACGTCTGTCGATTCCCTGCCTATTATGGCAATTCCGTTTTTTATCGCCGCCGGTGTCCTTATGGGGGCAGGAGGGCTTTCCAAGCGTTTGCTTGATTTGGCTGATTATTTCATCGGAAGTCTGCCCGGCGGAATCGCGCTTGTCAGTATCGCCGCGAGCATGTTTTTTGCCGCAATCAGCGGGTCCGGTCCCGCAACGGTTGCGGCTATCGGCATGATTACGATTCCCGCAATGATAGAACGCGGATATGACAAGTTTTTTTGCGGGGGTGGTCGTTGCCGCCGCAGGCGCCATCGGAGTGATGATTCCTCCGAGCAATCCCTTTGTCGTCTACGGGGTGACAGCACAGCAGTCCATCGGATCCCTGTTCATGGGCGGCATTGTTCCCGGTGTTTTAACCGGTCTGGCTTTGATGGTATATACGTATTTCTATTCAAAGAAGAAAGGCTGGAAAGGAATTGACAGGGAAAAAAGCGTGAAAGAATTGATAAAAGTTCTTTGGGAAGCGAAATGGGCTTTGCTTGTTCCCGTGATTATTTTGGGGGGCATATACGGCGGTATCATGACGCCGACGGAAGCCGCCGCTGTCGCCGCGTTATACGGCTTGATCGCGGGAATGTTCCTTTACGGCGAGCTGACTTTTAAACGTCTGGGAGATTATTTGGCGCAGGCCGCCGCTTCTTCCGCCGCAATCATCATATTGATCGCCATGGCGACATTGTTCGGCAATATCATGGCGATTGAAAGCGTGCCCGAATCCATTGCGGCGTTTATTTTAAGTGTTTCAAACAACAAAATTGCCGTTTTAATCATTATCAACGCCTTTTTGCTGTTTGTCGGCACATTCATGGAAGCTCTCGCCGCCATTGTCATTCTTACTCCCGTGTTATTGCCGATCGTGACGCAGCTCGGCGTGAATCCCGTTCATTTCGGCGTTATCATGGTTGTCAATTTGGCAATCGGTTTCATTACTCCTCCTGTCGGGGTGAATTTGTTTGTTTCCGGCACGATTACCGGCTGCAAGCTTATGGATTTGGCTGGTGCCGTTGTTCCGCTGTTGATTTTGATGATTGCGGTATTGCTGCTGATAACCTACGTTCCCGCAATTTGCATGTGTTTGGTTTGATGCGGAGGAGATTTTTATTTAAAAGTATAAAGTTAAAAAACAGTTGACAATCTTATATAAGATATAGTATATAAAAATCATAATTCAATCACAAATTAACAATGCTTAATTTGAAACACAGAAGGAGGCCATTATGGCGATCGACTTTCTTGTACACGAATCGGGTGACGGTGTCGGTGTGGTAGTTGTTGAAGGCATAAAAGCCGGTCAGGATTTGACAGGCTGGATTATGCAGGAAGACCAAACTGTTACGATTAAAGTTTTAAATGATATTCCTATCGGGCATAAAATCGCGCTAAAAGATTTTGCCGTGGGGGATACCGTTTTCAAATACGGTACGGATATCGGCAAAGTTGTCGCTTCCATAAAAAAAGGTGAGCATTTGCACGTGCATAACGTAAAAACCAAAAGGTGGTAATTGATATGAATAAGACATTTATGGGATATCGCCGTGAAAACGGACGTGTGGGTGTTCGCAACCATGTGATTGTTTTGCCTCTTGATGATTTGTCAAACTCCGCTTGTCAGGCGGTTGCGAACAATGTCGCAGGAACGTTGGCGATTGTCCACCCTTACGGGCGTCTTCAATTCGGGGAAGATTTGGAACTGCATTTCCGTACTCTGATCGGCGCGGGAAGCAATCCTAACGTGGCGGCTGTCATTGTCATCGGCATTGAAAAGGAATGGACGAACAAGATTGTCGAAGGTATCGCAAAAACCGGCAAACCTGTTTTCGGTTTCGGTATTGAACAAAACGGCGATTTAAACACTGTCGCTATGGCGAGCCGTAAAGCGAAAGAGCTTGTCCAATGGGCGACAGGCCTGCAAAGGGTTGAATGCCCTATCCAAGAACTTTGGGTTTCCTGCAAATGCGGCGAATCCGATACGACTTCCGGTATCGCTTCATGCCCGACTGTCGGCAATGCGTTCGACAAACTGTGGAAAAACGGCAATACCTTGCTTTTTGGCGAAACAACGGAACTTACCGGCGGAGAACATCTTGTTGCCGCCCGCTGTAAGAATGAGGAAGTGCGCAGACAATTCCAAGCTTTTTTTGATCGGTATGCCGATATTATCGACAAGCATAAAATCAGCGACCTTTCCGATTCCCAGCCTACGAAAGGCAATATCGAAGGCGGGTTGACGACCATTGAGGAAAAAGCCCTCGGCAATATTCAAAAAATCGGTAAAGAGTGCATTGTGGAAGGCTGTTTGGAAAAGGCGTATTCTCCGACCGGTCCGGGTTTGTGGTTCATGGATTCTTCTTCCGCCGCCGCAGAAATGATCACGCTTGCCGCCGCCGCGGGCTATGTGGTCCATTTCTTTCCGACGGGACAAGGCAATATCATCGGCAATCCGATATTGCCGGTTATCAAGCTTTCCGCCAATCCCCGCACCGTTCGGACCATGTCGGAACATATTGACGTTGATGTTTCCGGTTTGCTGCGCCGTGAGATGAACCTCGATCAGGCAGGCGATTTGCTTCTTGACATGATGGAAAAAACCGTCAATGGACGTTTGACTTCCGCTGAAGCCTTGAAACATCAGGAATTTGTCATGACAAGGCTTTATGAAAGCGCATAATATGAACGCTTCCGCATAAAACTTAAAACCAAAAAACAGACGGAACGCATTTCATCTGTTTTTTGGTTCTGCCCGATAAATACCGCGATAATGTGCGATACCGCATAAAACATTTTTCTTATCGTCTGCGGAATTGTAATAAAATCATACAGATCCGTTCATGACATTCGGATGGTTTTTGTATGGAAACACGCTGCCTTGTATGTTTTTATACGTTGGTTCTTTAGTTAATCAGTAAAAATTAACAAATACCGAAGGAGTTTTTATGCGTTCAGATACATTGATGATTGAAGCGAATTTGATTTCAAGGCTTGACAGAATACCCATGAATAAATCCATCCTCGGCATTGTTGTTTTATTGGCTTGGTGCTGGGTGATGGAAGCGTTCGATATAGGAATGATAAGCCAGGTTGTTCTTGTTTTGCGAAAAATTTGGAATCTCGATGCCAATACGCTCGGATTGCTCGGCTCATGCTCAACGGCGGGTGTCGTCATCGGAACGGTCAGCCTTGGTTATTTGAGTGACAAATACGGAAGAAAGAAAATTTTGTTATGGGGAACATTTGTCTTCACATTTTTTACGCTTATCGGAAGCCTTATGGAAAACCTCGCTTGGATCATCACCATGCGTTTTCTCAGCGGCTTGGGAGCCGGAGTGGTTTTTCCTCTGCCGTACCTGATGATTTCCGAACTCGCTCCTGCGAAGAAGCGCGCTGTTCTGGTGTGTATCTGCAATGCGATTTTAGCGTGCGCTTATTTGCTTCCAACGCTTGCCGGTTCCTGGGCGATTAAGACGTTTTCCCTTGATTATGCATGGAGGGTTCCGTTCATTATCGGAGGCATCCCCATTGTGACGATTTTGATTTTAAATAAGTATTTGCCGGAATCTCCCCGGTGGCTCATGAAGCGCGGCAGACATGACGAAGTGAGAAAACTTGTTGAACGTTTTGAGAAAAGCGCAGGCGTTGAGCACGACGATACGTTTATTGACGAAATTGTGTTAAATTCCCTTAAAAAAATGGCTGAAGAAGGTTGTGTGAACAACAATGCCTCATGGAAGAACCTATTCATCCCTCCTTATCTTTCCCGTACTTTGGTTTCTTGGGGCATGTTTTCGGCAGGTCTTATCACATGGTATGTCATCATGGTATATGTTCCCACGATTTTAACCACATACGGCTTTGATCCTTCAAAATCCCTCGTTTTAGGCGGCATCATGGCTGCTGTCAGCGGCGGCGGAGCCTTATTGATGGGACCGCTGGCAGATAAGTACGGCCGTAAAAGCATTTGGAGTCTTTACGTAATCATCAGCGTTGTCTGCTTATTCGCAATGACGCTTATCACATCAATGAACACCCTCTTGTTCGTCGGGGCTGTCATGTCATTTTTCGGAGCGGGAATCATGCCTGTGTGCAAGTTATACATTGCCGAACAATATCCGACGGAACTGCGCAGTTTGGGAACCGGGCTCGGTGAGGCTGTTTCGCGTATCATCGGCGGTGTGTTGGCAACATATTATTTGGCTTACTTCGTATCCGTCGGCGGGGTCAATGCCGTGTTCATCTTTATGGCTGTCACTTTCTTGATTGCCGTCATCGCCCTTCTCGTTTGGGGCAGGGAAACCGCAGGCAGAAACGTTGAAGACATCAGCTCTTGTTAAGGAAGGAGATTGTTATGGATATGGGAACGTTATTTAATCTTTCGGGCAGAACGGCATTGGTTACCGGCGGCAATTCCGGAATAGGCGAAGCAATGGCGACCGCATTGGGACTTGCCGGCGCAAAAGTTATTTTGGTTGCGCGCAGGGAAAACCGGCTGAAAGAATCGGTTGCGAAAATGAAAGAAAAAAATATCGATGCCGAAATGCTTCCTGCGGATCTTGCTTCTTGTGAAAATGCCTTGGCTTGCGGCAGGAAGGCATTGGAATATTTCGGAACCATTGATATTCTGGTCAATGCCGCGGGCGTTAATTTAAGACAAAAATTCATGGACATCATACCGGAAACATGGCTGCACCAGATAAACCTGCATTTAAGCGTTCCGTTTTTCATGGTTCAGGCGTTAGCGCCTGCCATGGCTGCTAAAAAATGGGGCAGAATTATCAATATTGCGTCATTGCAGTCATACAGGGCTTTTGCCGACAGCGCCCCCTACGGTGCGGGAAAAGGCGGTATAGTTCAGCTCACACGGGCGATAGCCCAGGAATGGTCTGCAAAAGGCATTACCTGCAATGCCGTCGGTCCCGGCTTTTTTCCGACGGAATTGACGGAACCCGTATTTAAAAATCCCGAATTGGCAAATAAAAATGCCGGACAAACCTGCATAGGCAGGAACGGGGAATTGACGGATCTTTATGGCACAACCATTTATTTGGCAAGTGAAGCCTCAGGCTATATTACGGGACAGACCCTCATGGTTGACGGCGGTTTTACGGCTAGGTAATTTCGGTTTATCCATATGATTTTTCAGCCTTCCGCGTGATTAAAGAATGCGGAAGGTTTTTTATGCTATTTTAATAAGAAAACGGAAAAAATTTTGTAAAAAATACGTGAAAAATTTTTGTGGCATGGTTCTGATTTTTTCATTCTGATGGTTTTTGCATAATAAAAAGGGCGGACCGGTCCGCCCTTTCGGGGTTGTCATACAATAATCAGGGTATTTCCATTTAAGATTAGGAATTTTTTATGCAGGAGAAAAACTTTTATCTCTGCTGTCGCTATCCGTAACGCCCGTAAACCACCCGCTAACGGCTGCCGCAAAGCTCACAACTTCGCGACAGCTAAAGCGTTTCTTCCCCTGCTCCTTTTTACAAAACGTTTTATACTAATTTTCCACGCTCTTTTAAAATCACATGCCATTATGAATATGGTGCGGAAATATTCTAATATTTTTTACCGCGTTTTTTCATCGCCTGCATACCGCCGGAAGAGTTGACGGCATTTCTGCCGCCGCGTTTGAATTTCAGCAGGCATTCATAAGCCCGTGTGCCTGAATTGCAAATGAAAGCGATATTTTTATCCGCGGGGATTTTTTCCATATCTTCATTAAAACGTTCCAACGGAATATTAAGCCAATGTTCCGGATATTTTTTGCACAGTTCAAGAGGCGCTTGTCCCGCTCTCGTATCCACAAAAACATAATTATTGCTGTTCCGTTCCTCAAAAAGCGCGTCAAATTCCGCAGGCTTGATAAATTCGCCGAGGCCCGTGACGATATTGTCCGCAACATTGCCCGCCGTATTGAAAACATCCATGGCGGAGGCAAGCGGAGGAGAATAGGAAACTTCCGCAATGGATAATTCGTGCAGGGTCGGTTTGCCGAATTGAAGCATGGCAGCCATGGTGTCGATACGCGCTTTCACCGCTGTTCCGTCAGCGCAGTATCCTTGCATGCCGAGAATGCGGCGTGTTTTTTTCTCCACAACGACTTCCAGAGTCATCATATGTTTTTCAGGGTAAAAATGGGCTCTGTCGAGCTGTTCCATATTGATGCTGACAGCGTCAAACCCGGCTTTGACTGCCATATCCTCATTCAAGCCCGTTCCCGCAACTGTTCCTTTATGCATTTTCATGCACCATGTGCCCACGACTCCGGGGAATGTTTCCAAACCGGTTTGCGGATTTCCGCCGGCAATGTTCGTCCCGATGATACGTCCCTGTCTGTTGGCGAGGGAGCCCATGGGCAAGTGCATTTCCTTGCCCGAAATAAGGTTTTTTATGGCGATGAGGTCGCCCCCCGCGTAAATATGGGAATTGGAAGTCTGCAAATATTCATTGACGCAAACCCCGTATTTCGGATTGCATTTCAGTCCCGCTTTTTCGGCGAGTTCATAATTCGCCTTCACGCCCATTGCCAAAATGACATGGTCGGCTTTAATGCGCTGTTTGTTGGTGACAACTTCGCATACGTTGCCTTCATCATCGCCCGCAAATTCAAGCACATCTTCTTCCGCAACAATATTGATTCCCGCTTCTTCAAGGTCATGCCTGATCATGTCGGAAACGGTGCTTGAAACAAGATTCGGAAGCATGCGTTTTGAACGCTTTATCAGCGTGCAGGGAATATTCCACATGCCAGCCAAGCCCACGGCGATTTCAATAGCCGTGAAGCTCGCCCCGATAATCACCATATGCCGTATGCCTTTTTCGCAGTGGACGCGGATTTTTTCCGCGTCCTCAAGCCCCGCTATGGTTGTGATATTCTTAAGACCGACACCTTTGATTTGAGGCACAATGGCATGGCTGCCCATGCCGAGCACAAGCTCGTCATAAAAAAGTTTTTCTTTTTCGCCGGTATCCAGATTTTCCGTAAGGACATATTGTTCCTGCGGATTGATTTCAAGGGCTTTGGTCCTGATTTTCACATGGTCGATATCTTTTACATGGGTGAAAAAATGCGGGTCGCGGATAACATTGGCGCTTGTGGCGCGCAATTCATTGATACTGTCCACTTCGGAAGAAATATAAAAAGGCATGCCGCAGCCGCCGTAGGAAATAAATTGTCCTTGGTCTATAATGGTGATTTCGGTATCGGGATTTACCCGTTTGCAGCGTGTGGCGGCTTTTGTTCCAAGAGCGACAGCTCCGATGATAAGAATTTTCTTAGCCATAACAACTCCTTTTATTTGAGGTGCATTTTATGTCAAAAATAAAAAATAGTCAAAAAAAACTAAAAAGAATTATGTCCCTTGCTCCAATGGGATATGCCTGCTTTCAGACTTTTGTGGTTGGGCAGGACAGCTGAAAAAAGAGCGTAAAACTGCGGAGAATGATCGGGATAAACCAAATGGCAAAATTCATGCAGAATGACAAATTCGATATATTCAAGAGGCAGACCCATTAAATGCCGGGAAAGCGTGATGCGTGTTTTTTGCTCTTTCGCAAAAATCCTGCATGAACCGAAACAGCGCTTGCATGAACGGACGGTAAGAGGCGGGCAGGAAAAATGATAAGGGGTTGTTATGGTATGCCGTAAAAGAAAATGCGCTGTTTTTTCTTGGAAAATTTTCCACAACAAAGAATAATGCAAAGGCAGGAACCGCTGCGCCGTTTTTTTCCGCCAGAGGCTGAGCAATTTCAGCGCTTCTTCACTATTCGGGCAATATATGGAAAGTTCTTGGTCGGTCAGCCGTATTTCAGGACGGGAATTTTGTAAAATGGGCAAAGCCTGCGAAAAAAGTTCCTCTTGGTCAATATAAGAATTTCGGGCGAAAAACCGTACTTTTTCCAGCGGAGCGGAGCTTGTTTTGCGAAGCGTCACGCCAAACGATTTTCCGAAAATAAAAACTTCTTCCGTTACCGGCTTTATTGCCGTCTGCATGTCTGCGAGCTGTTCCTGTCTGGCGAATATCCATTCGGCATGTTTTCGCATGCTGTTTTCTATCGCGGTCAATGGCGTATGGAAAGGGGCTTTTATTTCCAGCCGGTTGGCTTCTTTCATACGCAGGCGGACGGTTTTAAACCTATCGAAGCAAAGGGTATAGGAAATTTCTTTTCCCTGATATGAAAAGGCGGCGGAGATGTTCTTTGTTTGCGCCATATTGTTAAACCTATATCACTGCGCTGTGAAAAAATCCTTGCCGTAACGTATGAAGTAATAATACGCAAGGGCTTGTATTAAAAAATAAGCAATAAAAACAAATTGATATGTTGAGTCTTCCAAGAAGAGCGTTATTCCTAAAATAGAAAACTGAAGAAATATGCCCGGCAAAAGCAAACTTTTCCTCTTTTCTTTCCTATATAAATGCACAAGATAATACTGCAAGGGGCAAAGAAGAAAAATAACGGGGAGGGAGCAAAGCTTCGGGAAATATTTTGCGTAATCGGGAGGCAGGAACATCACCAAGACAAGCAAAAGGAAAAACACGTTCCCCAAGTCGGCGAGAGTGAACGCCCGTTCGATTTCCTTTAATGAGAAAGAAAAATTATCATTATCTTCTTTGGGCGCGGATAATTTTCTTTCTTCGTCTTTTAATAAAAAAAGCGTGGTGCGAAAAGAAAACCAAATAAAAAAGAATGCGAAAACAGGCATTAACCGTGTCAAAATCAGGGGCATGAAAATACTGGTGAGGCTTGCGTTGATTTTTGGTGAATATCCAAGCAAAAACTGCAGAATGACATGAGCCTGACGCAGTGTGAAAAAGCAAAAAGCGCTCCAGAAAAGCACCTGCCAAAAAAAGAAAAAAGCATGGCTTTCAAGCAGAAGCAGAAACCGTTTTTTTAAGGAAAATTGTCTTTGCACGCTTATCAGCGTAAGGGCGGGAAAAGAAAAAAACATGAAAACAAGAGGAAAAAGCACATATAAAGGATTTGCCGGGGTTGCGGGAAAACGGGGATATCCGGAAAACGCAAATAAACTGTCTATTAAAAGGAAATTCATTCCGTTTGCCAAAACGGCGAAAAGGAAAAACGCTCCCAAAAAAGCAAGTGCGGATTTCAAAATGTTTTTTACCATGATTTTCCCATTGTGAAGAAAAAGTATAGCTATTTTTTAATATATTGCAAAGAAATAAAAAAACAAAAAAAGTTAATAGGATAACCATAAGGAATAACAGCATTAAAAAAATATTTTAAACTTTTTTTCTTTTTACCCCTTTTCAAGCATGAAAAAAAGCTTATTTATTTGTTGTTGCCGGAATGGCGGCATAAAAAAACAAAATAAATAATCTTGTTGGAGGATATGTTCCCATGAGTTTTAAACCCCTTAATGACCGTGTGCTTGTAAAACGCTCAGATCTTGAAGAAAAAACAGCAGGTGGGCTTTTCATTCCCGAATCTGCAAAAGAAAAACCATCCCAAGCGAAAGTTATCGCTGTCGGTTCCGGCAGAGTTTTGGCTGACGGCACACGCGTTCCTCTTGAAGTGAAAGAAGGTGACATTGTCCTTTTCGGCAAATATGTCGGCACTGAATTGAAATATGAAGGCGAAGAATACCTCGTTTTAAGAGAAGAAGATATTTTGGCAGTTCTTTCATAATCATAAAAAATACATCGTTAAGCATAAATTTTAGGAGATAAAAATAATGTCTGCAAAAGAAATCCTTTTTGACGCGAAAGCTCGTGAACGTTTGGCAGCAGGTGTCGATAAACTCGCCAATGCGGTTAAAGTAACCTTAGGACCAAAAGGCCGCAACGTTCTTATTGAAAAATCATACGGCGCGCCCGTTATCACCAAAGACGGCGTTTCTGTCGCCAAAGAAATCGAGCTTGAAGATAAATTTGAAAACATGGGTGCGCAGCTCGTGCGTGATGTCGCTTCCAAAACCAATGAAGCGGCCGGTGACGGAACAACCACCGCTACCATTTTGGCTCAAGCCATTTACCATGAAGGCGTAAAGCTTGTCGCCGCAGGTCGCAATCCTATGCCTATCAAACGCGGTATCGACAAAGCCGTTGAAGCCATCACTTCCGAACTTGGCAATATTGCGAAACCGACCCGCGACCAAAAAGAAATCGCGCAGGTCGGTACTATTTCCGCCAATGCTGACGCAACAATCGGCAATATCATCGCCGAGGCCATGGGCAAAGTCGGCAAAGAAGGCGTTATCACCGTTGAAGAAGCAAAAGGTTTGGAAACCACCCTTGATACCGTTGAAGGCATGCAATTCGACCGCGGTTACCTTTCCCCTTATTTTGTGACCGATACCGAAAAACTCGTCTGCGAACTTGAAAATCCATATATCCTCCTCCAAGAAAAGAAAATCACAAGCATGAAAGAAATGCTTCCCGTGCTTGAACAAGTCGCAAAAATGAACCGTCCTTTGCTTATCATTGCTGAAGATATCGAAGGCGAAGCTCTTGCAACCCTGGTTGTGAACCGTCTCCGCGGCACAATCCAAGTTGCTGCCGTAAAAGCTCCTGGTTTTGGCGATCGCCGCAAAGCCATGCTCCAAGATATCGCCATTCTTACCGGCGGTACCGTTGTTGCTGAAGAAATGGGTATCAAGCTTGAAAATATGACCCTTGCGGACCTTGGCACCTGTAAGAGCGTTCGCATTGACAAAGACAATACCGTTATTGTCGACGGTCACGGCAAAGCTGAAGACATTAAAGCCCGCGTAAAACAAATCCGCGCTCAAATTGAAGAATCTTCTTCTGACTACGATCGTGAAAAACTCCAAGAACGTCTTGCGAAACTCGTCGGCGGCGTTGCCGTTATCCATGTCGGCGCCGCAACCGAAGTTGAAATGAAAGAAAAGAAAGACCGCGTGGACGA
>DONZ01000233.1 GCA_003512875.1 Desulfovibrio sp.
CCGGAAGAGGTGCCTTGCCCTCCGGGAATCTGCACGGAATGGGTCGCGTCAAAAAGCACCGGTACGCCCATTTTCTGCATGATAGGCAAGGAACGGAAATCAACCACCAAATTATTATAACCGAAACTCGCTCCGCGTTCTGTCAGCAAAATTTCCTTTTTCCCAAAACTTTGCAGTTTGTTTTTTACTTGTTCCATATCCCACGGCGCAAGAAACTGCCCTTTTTTCACATTGACAACGGCTTTTGTTTTCGCGGCGGCTTCAAGCAAATCCGTTTGACGGCACAAAAAAGCGGGAATTTGCAAAACATCAGCAACTTCCGCCACCGGTTCCGCCTGTTCCAGCAAATGAATGTCCGTAACGATGGGCAAACCTGTTTCTTCCTTGATTTTTGCAAGCCATTCCAAGCCCTTTGCCATGCCGTGCCCGCGAAAGCCCTTTGCGGACGTTCTGTTCGCCTTGTCAAAAGAGCTTTTAAAAACAGCCGTCAAATGATGTTTTTCCGCGACTTCCCTTACTGTTTGGGCGACTTCCAAAGCGATGGAATATTCTTCCAAAGCGCAGGGACCTGCAAAAATAAAATGCCCCTGCTTAAATTTCGTATATATTGTGTTCATAACTTTTCCTCATTGTTAACAGCATACAAAAAAAACACTTTTTTGTAAAATCCTAACATTGCGTAAAAAATAAGACTATTGCGGACAAACTGACAATGATTGCTTCGATTTAACATCTGATACAATTTCTTGTCAAAAAAGTATTGTAAACTCTAGGAGTTACTGTTTACAAACGGTATTTCCTTTTTCCGTTTATCCCCCACATCACCCTTACCCGATATTTTTGCTCAATAGTTTACTGCATTATCCAGTTTTAGGATTTCATTCTGTTTCAAATCGCCCAATACGCGGATAGGTGTCGGCTGTTTCCTTTAGGACAAATCAAAATATAACGTCTATGTCTAATGTCTGACCGTTTCATATCAATCTGTCCACCCAGTCACATAGATTCCGTTCCTGTTTCAGGGTAGAAGCGGTTACAACAAATTCTTGTCCTCTGCAAGCGGAATTTAATTCTGCATATCCGTTCTTTCGTATTGGGCGGTTAGCGCCTTGCCATGAAATAGAGATACCGTCCTCACCAAAGAATGCAGGCAAAGCCCATAGCCGCCGATTATCCTGTCCCCTCTTTGTAAGTACCAGTGAATCGTTATACTGAAATGTGCCATATGTATCAGGCAGATACAGTCGGTTATTCAGACGGTCAGAATTTACACTATGAGGGTGCCAAAAATAACGGCTTTTTATTTCCTGTTCCTCACTCAATATTTCTCCTATTTTCATATAACCATAGATAATATGTATAATAGGAGCGTTACGGACAAAACACAGCGTTTTATCAGGCTGAACCATTGTTTTTTTAAACATTCCGTAGAATAAAAATATATCACCCACGCCCACACTTAATTTATCCAGATGTGCGGCAGATATGCCATGTTGTCCAAATGCGGGTTTCCATTCAGTGTTTGCCGTTCTGTCCTCTATATTTTTATATATGTCGGGGTCAAGATGACAGGTCTGGTTTTTGCCAAAATCAAATTTAGGGCATAACTGACTGATGATTTCCTTTAGACTCTGCTCTTTATAAAACAAATCGTTATATGTTGTTTTTGTTGTTTTATCCGGAATGGGAAGCGATAACAGCGTACCATCTGACAAAATAGGATTTGCCATACCCCCCGACGCACTATCCATGCCTTTTCTGCTCAATATCACTTTCATAATGCCATGCCTCCTACACAGTGCTATCTTAGCATACAGCACAGCGAAAAACAACTGACAGCACAAATTATCCAAGATATAAGAAGTAGTATCAGTTAGATATACTATTTGCATTGGAGAAAAACCACATGGAGCAACAGACATAAGGAAAGCGTATTTGTGAGGAACGGATAAAACTGAAAAAATCCATCAGCTGCCGGGCATTATTTTCTTATGGTATAAAAAGCGCCTCTGGTTGTGCCCAATTTTGTCAAAAATCCTTTTTTCACCAAATTCTGTACGGATTTTCGGATTGTTATTTCAGTTTTACCTGTTTTTCGGACAAGTTCAGCCATAGTCAATTCCGCTGTTCCCGAAAATAAATCTAAAATTTGGCGTGCGGTGGAAGACAATGTATCAACATTTGCCTTTTGCAGTTTTTGAATTTTATTTTCCAAGGCTCTTTTTTGTTTCTGCAGGGAAGTCACAAAAAATGACAGCCATGGCTCATAGTCCGTCTTATCGCTCCATATTGTTTTTTGCGTCCCGCGAAGCGCCCTGTAATATGCGTCCTTATTTGCTTCAATAACGGATTCCATAGATGCATACGGCATATACCCGTATTTGCTTTTCAGCATTAAAAGAACGGTTAATGCACGGGATAAACGGCCGTTTCCGTCCAAAAAAGGATGAACAGACAAAAAATGCACAACAAATACCCCGATAACGATAAGGGGATGTAAAAAACGGTCGCCGAGCGTATCGTTCGTCCACTGTATCAATTCCCGCATAAGCCTTGGCGTATCAAACGGCGCAGCAGTTTCAAAAATCGTGCCGATTTCCCTGCCCGACGCGTCATACGCCGCAACCCTATTCGTATCGGTTTTATATTCGCCGCGGTGGCGTTCATCTTTTTGAGAATACTTTAAAAGTATCTGATGCAGCTGCTTGATATAATTTTCTGTCAACGGTATATCTTCATAATTTTCAAATATGGTATTTATCAAATCCGAATACCCTGCGACTTCTTCCTCATCTCTGGAACTGAAAGATTTTTTATTGATATGACTGAACAATGCTTCAATTTCGGCGTCGGTCATTTTATTGCCCTCTATCCTGTTGGAGGAGCCGACAGACTCGATTGTGGCAACCCGTTTCATGCTTTTTAAGTCTGCGGGCGTCAATTTGAGCTCATCGGAAGACCAAGAACCGGCAAACCTATCTATCTCGGCAATTTTATTCAACATATCAGAAGTGATAACTATATCTTTTGCTCTTACCATGACAATCCTCAAATATTATCAAATATTATC
>DONZ01000100.1 GCA_003512875.1 Desulfovibrio sp.
TGCGGTTCTTGCGATAGCGCCGGTTGCGGGAATGCCGCCGAACAAAGAACACGCGATATTGCCGGAACCTTGTGCGATAAGTTCCATATTGGAATAGTGCCTGTCCCCTGTCATGCTGTCTGCGACAACGCAGGTAAGCAATGATTCCAAACCTGCCAAAATGGCGATGGTGATAGCGTCGGGGAAAAGAACGATAATACGCTCCAAAGAAAAATGAATGGGCTGAAAACTCGGCAGGGTTGCAGGAATTTCACCGTAACGGGCAGAAATGGTTTCAACAGGCAAGCCGAAAGCCCAAACGACAAATCCCCCTACCAAAACCCCCACGACGGGAGCAGGAATGCGGGGTGTAAAATACCGCACCAAAAACATCAAAATAAGCGTTCCAAGGGCAATGGCGAAAGTTGCCAAATGCAAATCACCCATTTCAGAAAAATACAAAGCCCATTTTGAAATGAAATCAGGCGGAACCTGCTCTAAAGACAAACCGAAAAAGTCACCCATTTGGGAAGAAAAAATAGTCAGGGCGATACCGGCGGTAAAACCGGTCGTCACGGGATACGGAATATATTTGATAATGGAGCCGAGCCTGAAAAAACCTGCGAGAGCCAGCATGCAGCCCGCCATGAAAGAAGTGATGACAAGTCCGTCATAACCATGTCTGTAAACAATACCGTAAATGATGATGACAAAAGCACCGGTCGGACCGCTCACCTGAAAACGGCTGCCTCCCAAAAAACCAATCAAAATACCGGAAATAATAGCTGTATACAAACCGTGCAGCGGCGTCACCCCGGAACCTATGGCAAAAGCCATGGCAAGAGGCATAGCGACAATACCGACCGTTATCCCCGCTATGATGTCCCGAAGCAGTTCGTCAAAACCATATCCGCCTTTGAAAACATGCAAAATTTTGGGGCACAGGGGGTCAAGGGACTGACCGAATTCCGCTTCCTTATGTATGTGGGCAAACGTATTGCGGTGTGAAATACGAAAACGAATTTGAGAAATTGTCCTCGCTAAAGATTTAAACATAGTCTTTTACTTCCATAATAAATTGATTTGGGTGAATTGATTTACGTTAAATATGTCAAAAGCACCGATAACCTATATCATTTCGCTATCTTATTCAAGTGATTTTTCTCTTTTAAATCATTTTTTCCGGCAGGCTTGGCGAGAAATCGCCCAGCACTTTTCGCTCATAAGCAAATACGGAAACAATATGCCCAAAACAAGGGCAGATAAGATAAACAGGGCTGAAAATCCATTATAAAAAACCTGTTCCAAAAAAACATGTCCGGTTCCCTGCTTTGCATTTAAAAATTTTACCAATGATATTATCGTATTATATGCGGGAATGCCCGGAATCATGGGCAATATGGCAGGAAACGTGAAAACTTCCAAAAGGATATGCATTTTTTTGGCAATGCAAAAAGCCGCAAAACTCAAACAGAACGCAGCCAGAAAAGAAGCGGGAACGATATGAAGCAAACATACGTTCATTAAAAAATACCGCAAACCATGCCCGAAAGCGCCTAAAAACCCCGCCGCAAGCAACGCTTTGAAAGGAGGATTGGAAATCGAGCCGAAACCGAAAGCGGCTAAAAAAGAAAAAAACATATCTTCAAAAATCAACCATGCGTGTTCCATACTCATAAATTTTCAAGCCCCAATAAAACGGAAGTCAAAAGCAATCCTAAAGCGATACAGACAATTACCGTGCAGGAATGAAGCAGTTTTTCAATGCCATTCAAAATATGCCCTTCCAATATCTCTATTAAGGAATTTATCAAAGGCACTCCCGGAATCAAGAACAAAACACTTGTCGCCAGCGCTATGGGAGCTGTCGACCCTAAGGAAAAAAGCACGGTGCAGCCTGCGATGACTGAACTCACAAACGCGGTAAAGCTTATCACCAGCAAATGATTGATCCCTGTTCCCTGAATTTTTGAACGCACATGATATGCCGACGCGGTGCCTGACAAAACAAAAAGCATGGACCAAAAATCTCCGCCGAAAAGCCGGCAAAATCCCATATTTGCCAAAGATACCGCAATTAAAACAAACCAATATGAATAGCGCGACGCAGTGATGATTTCATGATATTTTGCCGTAAGCACGGCAAAATCCATGCCTTCGTCATACACTTGCCAGCTAAGGCGGCTGATCATATTCTGAAAATAAAAATTCAAGGCGAAATTCGGAATATGGCGGATCGCGGTTTGCTGGACACCGTGATCTTCGGAATGGCTGAGCGTCAAAACCACGCTTTTCATTTGCAGCATGATATACACATCAAAACCATAAGCTTTTGCAAAACGTTTGACAATCCTGATCGTTTTGCCCGAATGAGCTCCGGCAACAACGAGCGTTACGGCAATATCAAGCAATAATTCCAATAACTGCACATGGAATATGTTCAATTCTTCTGTTCTTTCTTGCATGGCTTATTCTGAACGGGCTTTTTGCAGAGCCTTTTGAACTGTGCTGAACGTATAAATATCCCTGACAATGATGGGCTGATACGGATTTTTCTTGGGAAAAACCGCCAAAAGCGGTATGCTCGCGCTTCCGAGAGAAGTCAAAAGTTTTTGTTTTTCTTCGGAAAACTGCGTCATATCCACAAGAATGAACCGAACATCATCAGAAAAAATCCGTGCCAATTCTTCCTTATTTTTATTGGAAAACACTGTATTTTCAAGAACCTTGCAGGTTGGGCACCAATCAGCGGTGAATTTCAGCATCAATGTTTTTTCGCCCAAGCCCTGCATAAACTCTTGTTTTGCAAAATCCTGCCAAAAAAATGTTTCGGTTTCCGTTTCAGGCTGTATGAAAAGAAAAGTGAAGCTTCCCGCAGTACAGATCACCAGCAGTGCTTCCGCAAGGATTTTCCGCATTTTTTGCAGATATAAACGTGCCCACTTTCCCCAAACATACAGGCAACAGCTCAGGATTAAAAGAAAAATTAACGTTCTCACATGCAAAAAATCCGGCAAAAGAGAAAACAAATATAACGCTGTTCCCAAAAGGAAAAATGCCAGTATTTTTTCCATGGCGATAAGCCAGGTTCCGGCTTTCGGCATGAACCGAATCAGTCGGGGGCTATATGCAAAAAGAAAATAGGGCGAAGCCATGCCCAAGCCCATGCACAAAAATACAAGCAAAACCACAAAAAACGGCTGCAATACCGTAAAACCGAGCACACCGCCAAGAAGCGGACCGCTGCACGGCGTTGCCAAGATTGTGGCTAAAAAACCGCTCAAAAAAGTATCGACAGCGGCATTTTTTTGTTCCCGCACGCGTAAATTCAAAACAGGCAAATGAAAAACATCAAAAAGCGAAAGCGAAAGCATGAAAACCAACACGCACAAAAAAAGCATGAGCCAATATTTTTGGAATACTTGCCCCCAAGCCAGCCCCGCAAGACCAAGAAGCACGGCAAGAACCATGAACCACACCAAAATGCCCAAGGCAAAAAAAAGCATTTGCCGCCTGAAAAGCCCGCTGTCCCGCTTTAAATCCGCGCCTAAAAAAGCATGGACTTTCAATGCCGCAATCGGCAATACGCAAGGCATGAAATTTAAAATAAATCCAGCAAGCAAGCCGAAAAAGACAGCCTGCGCGGCAGAGCGCACTTCCAATTCCTGATAAAAAGGCCGTATCTGAAAAGAATATGCCGCCGTTTCTTGCTTAAAAGGAACTTCCGTCTGCATCTTTTTTTGCAAATTTTCCAAAGAAAACGCTTCTAAATCATTTCCCGCCGTTTGCACGGCGGAACCATTTTGTTGGTTTTCCTGTGTGAAACCGGTTTCACCCCTCACAGATACGAGGGAGGAATTATTTTTTATTTCGCCAAGCCGCTCCGCTGCAAAAACACGGTTGGAATACGCATAGAGCATATCATACAGTTCATTTTTGTATCGAAAATTCGCGCTATCAATGCTTGGAACCCCGGATAAATCCTCATGCACGGAAAAAGGAACGCAATGCTCCTGTGAACAGGCAAGCAAAGATATTCCTACTGTTTGTTCGCTTTTTTCAGGAAATAAAGCATATATCCGTGCCGTGCCCTCAAAAACCCGCACGGTTTTATCCGCTGCGGCGTCGCGCTTTTTTGTTCCCAAAGGAAAAAGCAAAGGAATTTTCTGCGAACCGCCTTTTATGCTTATTTGCGTCGGATAAACGCCATCCTGCTCCGGAGCATAGGTATAATAGCCCTTCTCAGGTTCCAGCGTAATGCATAAAACCGTATCCTGATCGCTCTCAATCCACATCAGCCGCACGGAATACGGAGATTGACCAAGGGCGGTCCCGGTATCCCAAAAAGCCGCAAGACACGATAAAAAGCAAATAATGATTTGTAAATATTTTTTCATGCTTTCCTCAAAAAAAGCATACGCATACTTTACGGAAATTGCAAAACAAATATCGGCACAAATAAAAATAAGCAATAACAATAAATAATTACACTAAAAATTATTTTTTGTCCGTTTTGTTCCTTCTTTAAGAACAACGGAAACTTCCGCAATAAGCTTTAAAATAATTTTTTGTTCCTTTTCCTGCAAACCCTGCAAATTTTCCCTGATAATCCGGTCAATCCCGCCTTTTTCACATGGTTCGGCATGAAAAAGGGCGGAAACGGAACACTGCAAAACATCCTCGATCTCTTCCAAACGTTCGAACTTAGGAGCCGTTACCCCTCTCTCGATACGTGACAACGATTGCTGCCCTATGCCTAACCGCTCCGCGAGCTCAACCTGCGTCAAATACAATCCCTTACGCCTTTTACGTATATTATTGCCAAAAATCTTTGTTAAAAGAGTTACAAGCATTTAGTTTTTCATATTTTTTTTAGAGCATATCAAAAAATACTCCGCCAAAAAGAATACAAAAAAAATATTGATTTTTCTTTAAAAGCATATTAGTACTTATTCTCATCTATCATTATTTTTAAAACAAACAATTAACCTTTGATAAGACCTGCGGATAAGACAAAGACCATGTTTTAATAAATTATTAACGTTTATTGACGTTATCAAGAAATGAAATAAAAATCTTTAACCATACCTTATTCATAACTGTTTTATTAATTGTATCTTACCGCAGCATGGAACATAATGAACAACGCTGAAAACTTTTTTTGTAAAAATTATACGAACAAAAAACAAATATACAATATTATCAGCCAAGCATACCAAACCAATGCCTTGTTTAAAGGATATTTGCAAAAAAGTACCATTGCTTTACCTGCTCTTACGCTGACCAACATCTCCCACGACCATTTATTTTTTTTCTGCGACATGCAGGAAAATTTGGAAATCAGCGCAAATACCGAATTGGTACTGACCTTTCATATCCCTTTAGCCAATTCCACATTGCCTTGTGAATTTACGGTTCCGGTTGTCACCTATACCCAAAACGGCAATAAATTTTTCTTCGTCACCATGTTTCCGTATACCATTTCACTTTTGCAGCGCAGGGAACAAATACGCTACCCCGTAAAAAGAGAAGCCTACCCTTTTTATGAACTCGCCTTTACCGATACGCAGGTGGTGAAAGAGGAATGGGAAACGATAGATAACGGCAATATTGTTTATCATGATATTTCCACGGGCGGTTTATATATACAATTAAAAAACATTGACACCATAAACGTCCCTACATTAAAATCCGTTTTGATATTGAAATGCAAATTTCCGCCTCTGCAGCGGCAGCCGGATAAAAATAAAAAAGAATGCTCAAGCTTCATTATCACAGCAAGAATATGCAATATCAGAAAAGTCAATAATGAATTGTATATCCGCGCGAAATACACCCATTGGACATATAATCTGTCCATAAAAAAATGGAATGCGGTTTATTCGCATGACGGAATAGTGCAATTGCAGCATTATATCGCGTCATAACCCAAAACCGCCATATCCTGTCTTAAGAAATATGCTGACATTGACCAGTCTTTGCTCTTCTCCCGACACCCAATATGCGGATTTGGAACTGCCTGTAATACAATGTGTTTTTGAAACGGAAAAAATCAAACTTGCCCCCATTAATCAATATTCCAATCTGTTATTGAATTTTTTCAAGCGAAAACCATTTTTTAAATGCAATTTCGAAGAAATTTTGACCATAAATAAAATCGCTCCCAGTCACAAGGAACGATTAAAAGAAGAACTGCAAACGCTCTTAACCTATAAAAAACTTGTGAACAATGCTTCTTATTTCAATGAATATAATGAAATGTGCGTCGGGCTTTCCGTTATCGGTGAAAGTTTATACGATATAGGCCATATTCCGACCAACGATATTCAGAAAGATTTTTATACAATTTATTACGATGTCGCCACAAATCAATTTTTGGCAGAAGATGAAACAGAAAATATTTTGCCTGAAAAAGAAAGCTTTTTCTATAAAAAAGAATACCGTTTTTTAAAAAACCACCTGTTCGGTGACAACGGTTTTTTAAACAACATGCAATGCTCTGCCAAACTTCCCATCTCTCCGGGAGGAGATTCCTTTATCCAAAACCAAGAACAAGACGGCATTTCAGCAAGAATTTTGGACGGATATTATTTTTCCAAGCAACGGCTTACAAAGAAAAAGCTCACTTCCAGATGTATTAAAAACGGATTGATTTTGATTGATGACGACAAAAGCCCTTATCACATCAATGAGAAATTTGAAGCTGTTTTCAGCAATTATGCCGATGAGTTCATACAAAAATACAACTTGAAAGTGAATGAAAGCATAAGAGCCGGCGATCTCAATTTCAACACAAATAAAAACACGCTGAAGTTTAATTCCTTAAGCAAAACGGAACTGGAAGCGCTTTTAGCCAATAAAGAAAATATCCTCTTTTTGCCCGAAGGGACTGAATGCCCCCTTCCTGCAAAAAACATCATCCGTATTTCAAAAACGCTCTTTCCCGTAAAATCGGAATTTGCGTTTTATATTTTTGCCAAAGATTTCTTTTACAGCATTACCCCTTCATTTTTCACCATCGCAGGATTGAAAGATTATCTTTGCAATAAAATTGACAAAGAAAGCTTTTTCCAATCCGTCTGTTATTCGGACGATACTGCGGATATGGATATTTTCCGCGAATTTTTAACCGTCATTGAACAAACAAATTCCATTGTCCTGTTCGCCAAACATATTAAAAAATCCAAAAAAATCACGTTAAAAAAATTATTGTCCGCCCACGATCATTTTAAAAATTCAGATAAATGGAATATCTTTTTCAGGGCATATGTCCTTGAAATTCTTTTTAAAGATATCATGTCAACAGGTTTCAACCATATTGAAAAAATCATGCTCCTGCAAAAAACAGCAAACATAACAGATAAAAAATTGATGGATCTTATTGAAAAAACAAATTACCGTGTCGACACGCTCGGCAATATCGATAAAAACAACTACACGGTTTTGGAATGCCAATGCTTATGGTACGATACCTTATTGGCACAAAATTTTTCGAACGAACTTTTACATGAAGAAATCAGAAAATTAAAACCGTTCATAAAAGAAAAAAAAGAAATTTCCGAAACGGTTTACAATGTGCTCAGTGAAAATTTTAGACGTTTGCTGTCATAATCGGCGGAATGAAAATCCGTTCGCAGACCTTTTCAAACCGATTATGCGTATTTCCCGGCAAGATGTGCGTAAATTTGCATAAATTCGGCATTGATAGCCGTTTGCCGCGCCAAAAAAGAAAATGCTTCCGCTATGTTCTTTTTTCTTTCGCCTAAATTTTTTTGTCTGACCAACCGAACATCTCCCGTAAGAAGCGTATGGAAAAGTTCTTCCAAACGCAAACTCCGCACTCTTGCGCTGTGTTTTTCCCAAACAAGTTTTCTGCCCTGCATGGCAACACGGTACAAATCGTCCTCTTTTTCCTTTGAAAGCCAATGCCTGCACAAATCAACAGCCTTCGCCACATCAAGACGCGGATAAGCCGGTAGCGAATTGACTCCGAAATCAAAAATCTCTCCAATACGGTTTTTCTTTGTGGGCATGTTATCCGCAAGACACCCGCAGCCAAGCGCCATTGCTTCAAAGGTCCTGAAATTGAGTTCTCCCACGGCACTTTGATTTAAAATAATTTTTGAACGGGAAAAAACAGGAACAAAATTGCCGCTTGTGATGAATATCGGCTGAAACGCTTTAAAAAGCGTATAAAAGGTATGGCGGTCCGGATTGTTCTTATGTCCCATCGTTCCGACAAAAGCAACGGGAATATCGCGGTTTTTAAACCATTCTTCCTTTGTTTCTTCCGGATTGAAGCGCATGGCGAACAAAGGAAAATGCTCGGAACACGGCATGAATTTCTCTTTTTCCTCCGCCTGGGCATAAAGAACATGATCAAAAGCGTAAGAAAAAGCGCCGTGCCACGCATGGCAATACGTATCAATAGAATAAAAAACGCAGGGAACAGGCAAATCTTCTATGCCGAAAATGTGCGGTAAACTGCTGTCATCCGCATAGAAAAAAATATCCGGCACAAAGCCTTTGCCCGCACAAATCTCCAGCAAGCGTTTTGCGGAAATAACAGAAGTCAGCTCCAATTCGCATCCGGCAGATTCGCTGACATGCCAGACAGTATGCCCTAATTCCCGCAATTCTTTGGTAAAATAAGAATTTTTTCCATACTGTAAAATATTCATAAGAAAAAAAGGCTTTCCCGAAAAGGGAAAGCCGCAAGATTAATTATGTTTGATTTCAACACCGAGTAATTTAATAAATTCACCGATCAAAGCGGGGTGGGCAGGCCATGCGGCGGAGGTCACCAAATTGCCGTCAACAACGGAATCGGACAATGTTTCATTGGAATTGGTCCAAATACCGCCGGCAAGCTTGATGTCAGGCATAACGGCAGGGTAGGCGGTACATTTCTTGCCGCGCACAACATCCGCAGCAACCAAAAGCTGAGGACCATGGCAAATTGCGGCAATGGGTTTCTTCGCTTTCTCAAATTCCTGCACGATTTCCACTACGCGTTCATTTAGACGGATATATTCCGGTGCTCTTCCTCCCGGTATGTATAAACCTGCATACTCCGTCGTTTTCACTTTTTCAAAATCATAGTTGAGCATGAAATTATGCCCGCGTTTTTCCGAATAAGTTTGATCACCCTCGAAATCATGAATGGCGGTTGCGACAATCTCACCGCTTTTTTTGCCGGGGCAAACAACATCAACTTGAAAACCGCACATCACAAGCATTTGATAAGGAATCATAAGCTCGTAATCTTCAACGAAATCACCGGCTAACACAAGAATTTTCTTAGACATTTTAAACTCCTTTTAAGGTTTGATATACGTATACCGTTCATTTTGCAGGCGGGCAAGCTCAACTATCCCGGCGGGAACAACCTGTACGCCGTCCATAAGCGTTTCTTTGGGCAAAGAAAATTTATTCATCGCATTTTGACAAACACGGACCTGCAAGCCTTTTCCCTGTAAATCTTTCAACGCGGGCAAAGCGGTTTCTTTTTTGAACAAATTCACGGCAGGACCATTGACAAGCATGACAACTTCCGCTTTTTGCCCTTCTATCGCCGTAAAATAATTGGCGATATTTGAAATTGCGATGTTCAGGACCGCTTCATCATTTAAATCCACATGAAAAACAATATCGTAATTCATACGCCCTCCCTGCATGATTAATGGTTCAATTGTGCGATAGTCGCCAAATGGTGGACAGGACCGATACCTTTTCCGGGAGCGTATCCGTTTCTCAAAGCGCAGTTCAAATATTCCTGAGCTTTTTTCACTGCGATGATCAAAGGCTGTTTCTTTGCCAAATACGCCGTAATCGCAGCAGACAAGGTACAGCCTGTACCGTGGCTGTTCGGCGTATCCACATGCGGCTGACGCAAAGCCTCGACAGTTCCCTTTGTATCAAAAAACCAGTCCGTGACAAGGATAGGCTTGGCTTCAAAATGCCCGCCCTTAATTAAAACAGCCTTCGCCCCCATGGCGAGAAGTTTTTTTCCCGCCTCTTCCACGCTTTTATCGTCAACAAGCTTTATTCCGGTAAGCACTTCCGTTTCCGGCTTATTGGGCGTTATAAGCGCCGCCAAGGGAAAAAGCTTCTTTTTCATAATCTCCACAGCGCTTTCCTCAATAAGGGCGTGCCCGCTTGTGCTGACGCACACAGGATCGACAACCAAAGGAAAATCAACATGTTCCAACTCGCTCGCCAAAGCCTCGATAATTTCCGCACTGAAAAGCATGCCGGTCTTTGCCGCGTGAATGGGAAAACCGTCAAGCACAGCCTTCAGCTGCTGTACGACGAAATCAGCGCCCGGAGCATGAATACCGCTTACCCCAAGACCGTTTTGCGCGGTAAGCGCCGTAATAACGCTTGTTCCGTAAGTTCCTAAACTGGCAAACGTTTTCAAATCCGCCTGTATCCCTGCCCCCCCGCCGCTGTCAGAACCGGCAATGGTCAATACATTGGGAAGCACGCCTGTAAACATATTTTTCTCCTATAAATAAACAGCTTCGAAAAACGCCAACACGAAATTATTTTCCAACAGTTTTAAAATTGAACCGTTGATTTGCCATGCGTCGGCTTTATTCAAGACTTGATTGAATTCCCTTGCCTGCTCTTCGCCATGGGGACAAAGCATGAGCGTTGCCCCGCCCTGCCCGAATTTAATGGAACTTTCTTCAATAGTTACAGGCATGAAGAAATTATTGCAGCCGTCAGAACCCGTCGCCATATTATCACGGATAATGATATGCGGCTCCCTTTGCCCTTCAAAAACTTCCACAGCCTTTTCACCGATTGCTGTCAACCGCCAATAGGTATTTTCCAAACTTGTGTGCTGAAACATGGATTGACAAATTCCTTTATCTGCTTTGCTTACTTTTGTAGGATACATTTCAATTTCGCCATCGCTTTTTCTGCGGAGCACAACATCCATATCCACGGTTACAGGACGGACAAACGTTTCCTGAGGGAAGTGCTTTGTGATAATTCCATTATGCACAGCGGGAAAACGGCACATGGACGTGCAGTCGGTAAAAGAAAAATCTCCGTTGTTATTCTGCAATACACCGGAAACATTGAATTTTCCTATTTCAAACAATTCCTTTTCCCTGCGGGAAAAAGAAAGCATGTTTTTATCTTCATAATGCCTGAAAACAAGGGTGTTTTCATCCTGAACAGCCGCCACAAGCGGAGCATCGTTTTCTTGAGAGATTTCAATATTCTGCTTTCTGTCAATATATGCCCAGTGCGCTATCTGCATGGTTCCGTTCTTTTTTACAAAAGCCAAGCCATTTTTTTCCAAAAAAACGACATCGCCCTGCGCACTGGCGAACTTGGCGGGCACAATCAATTCTTTTTCATTCACGGCTTGCCCCGCGCGATGCAACAGAATATTTTTCTCTTCTATATCAACAGGTTTTTCCGTTGCGAACAAAAGAATATTGTCATGATAGACAGAAGCCTCCATAAACACTTTATCCCCGGCTTCGAGCACACAGTCAAAGGAAAAAGGCAAAGGCGTTTTTCCCTCTGTGGGAATGGAATACAGGGCGAAAGGCACTGTTTCGTCATTTTTATACAAAGCATAGCGGACTTCCACGCGCGGAGGAAGAAGCATGCGTTCCCGATAAAAAATCTCTCCGGTGAACGTTGTGACGGTTTGAGAAGATTTTTTGAATGTGAACGTTTGCCCTTCTGCCTCAAGAGTGAGCGTTTTTCCATTCAAAATAAGCGTGCATTCCCTTTCCTGCACGGCTCCGGAAGAAAGATACGAATAATGCAGCAGTACGGAATTTTCTCCCGTTCTCTGCCAGGAATAGCCTGTGCGGGTTTTACTGTTTATGAAAGAAAACGTGCCGTCTTCTTTAAAATACACATACGTATCGGAATCCGTTTCCCAAAGCCCGGCAAGTTCATCGGCATAAGCCGGCGAAACCAAAAATAAACTAAAAAAAAGCACTGCGATGTATTTCATAAAATTCTCCTATACAAGGGCAACCAAATCATATTGCTGCGTTTCCGCGATGTCTGCTTCAACAATCATTCCCGGTTTGATTTCCACTTCAGGCGGAGCGGAAACATAGGTGATGCCGTCCACATCAGGAGCCTGAAACCATGTGCGCCCGACATAAAGCCCCGCCCATTCCTCATGCTCCCTATCAATCAGGACAGGCATGCGTTCTCCGAGATATTCCTCTAAAATTTCCCCGCTGATTTCAGCCTGCAGCCGCATAAGTTCGTCTTTGCGCTCATTTTTTACACGCTCTTCGACTTGCTGAGGCATTTCAGCGGCTTTTGTTCCGTCTTCCTGTTCATAAGCAAAAACACCCAGCTGATGAAAACGGGATTTATCCACAAATTGATAAAGCTTGTCAAAATGCGAATCCGTTTCTCCGGGGAAACCGACAATAAATGTCGTGCGCAGCGCTGCTTCCGGAAAATATTTGCGTATCCTGTCCACGGCAATTTCCGGATTTTGCGCGAAAGGCCTGCCCATTCGGGCTAAAATATCCTCATGAGCGTGCTGCAGCGGAATATCGAAATAGGGTACAAACGTATCGCCTGCTTCCTGCAAATATTTCAGTAAGGTATCGGTCATTCCGGCAGGATAGAGATACATCAGCCGCAAACGTTCCAAACCGTCCAAACGGAACAGCCCGTCCAAAAGCGGACGCAAATCCTTATCGTCCGTATCACTGCCCCATGCCGTCACATCCTGCGCCACAAGAATAAGTTCTTTTATTCCGCTGCCGACAACGGCCTTTGCCTCGGAAATAAGCATTTCCTTATCAAGGGAGCGATACCCCCCGCGAATGGAAGGAATAGTGCAAAAAGAGCAATTATGGCGGCAACCCTCGCCAACTTTCAGCCATGCATAGGAGGGAGCCGTGCTTACCTTTCTGCCCTGCACGGGAATCTGCATGATACGGTTATCATAGGTAAAAGCCTGATATTCCCTCGCAGGCAATTTGATGCCGAAGTGTTCCTGAACAGCGGCGGCAACAAGGCTTCCCCAACTATCAATATCTTTTGTTTCAAGCCAAAGATTGACTTCCGGAACTTCTTTTTTCAATTCACACGTTCCATAGCGCCCAACCAAGCACCCGCAAACGATAATGAAGCACTCTTCGCCGGCTTGCGTTGCTATTTCAACAATAGTCGCAACGGATTCCTGCACGGCGCTTTGAATGAATGCGCAGGTGTTGATGAAAACAACATCGGCATCTTCCAATTCATCAACAACGATGAAATCACCCAAAGACCCCAGAACATGCTCCGTATCAACTAAATTTTTAGGACATCCCAAACTATGCGTATAAATCTTCAACATCATGCTACTCTAATTTTTTTCCCAGGCGGCTAAAACGCAAGGAATTGTTTTCACTGTCCCAAGACCAGTAAATTCTCCAAGCCTTGCCGTAAATTTCATCACGATTGACCGTTCCCCAAGCGCGGGAATCTTCCGAATTATCCCTGTTGTCACCCATGCAAAAATATTCATCCGCAGGTACTTTGAAAGGCGGCATGTTGTCAAGCGCGCCATAATAATCCGGACGGGTTTGAATAATGTAATCTTCTTCCACCTTCTCCCCGTTGCGGTAAAACTGTTTATCACGCATTTCAACAATATCGCCGGGCAAACCAACAACCCGCTTTATATAGTCAACGGACGGATTTTTAGGATATTTGAATACGATGATATCCCCGTATTGCGGACCGTCCCCTTTGTAAATCCATGTATTTGAAAAAGGCAGTTTGAAACCGTAACTCAGCTTATTGACCAAAATATAATCGCCAATCTGTATGGTATTGAGCATTGAGCCTGACGGAATGGTAAAGACTGAAACCAAAAACAAACGGATGAAAGCCGCCACGACAAGGGCGACAAAAAGCGCTTCGCCGTATTCTCTGATAACGCCTTTCTTTTTAGGAGTTAATTCTGACATAGTTTCCTCAGTTCATGTAGTTGTCTGTTTTTATCATGCATCGCCAAGTCGCGCAAGTTTAATAGTTTTCATTTTCCCGCAGAAAGCCTGGCGACTTTTTTCTAAAGCTTTTCCGAGCGCTTCCGATATGAAGATATGGAGGAATAAGAAATGGGCGAAATCCAAATCGATTTTTCCACAGAAAACAGCTTTTCGCAAAACCAGAACACAAGAGCTGTAAACCTTGCAAAACCTGTCCAAAACACCCCGCTTTCGCAAGGCTCTTCTCCTGCGCCCTTTTCCCTGCAATCCCAAACAAAACAAGACAATGTGCACATTTCGCGGTCTGCACAGCTCATTCAGCAAAACACCGCTCCTTTCTCCGCCCATGCTTCCGCCGATACCACAGCAAATGCCCGGTCCGTAGCCCTGCAAAACGGAACCCTGTCTTTGACGCAAAGTGAAAAAAACGGCATAACAAGCGATTATCAGTGGAAAAACGGCACAAATTTCCAATTCACTATCAATCAAAATATCAATCTGCAGGAAAACGAAGATCAGTCCACATCTGTTTTCTTTGAACAAGACAATATCAGCAAAAAATATCACGCGAACGGCAACATCTCAAAATATCAGGGAAACATTTTAGACGGAAATAAAAAATCCGTTCGTATCAATGCGCAGGGCGGAACGCTGAACGCTGAAAACGATACTGTTTTTGCCTTGGCAGACAACACAACCGTCAACGCCAAAGGAAATAACACCATCATCCTCAAAAATACCATGCGTGACATGCAAATCAACACCCAAAACGGCGATAACACCATAGTCGGGCAAACCCTGCAAAATGTCACCATATCCCTTACAGGCGGCAAAAACACCCTTAATTTTAAAAATGCGGAAAACAGCATAATCGATGCCCGAAAAAGCAATGTGCATTTAAATACGGGCAAACTCGCGGGAAGCACCCTAAACCTCGAAAAAGGAACACATGCTCTCAATATCCAGCAAAGTTCGCACAATACCATCCATTTTGCGTCCGGCTCTTTCAATCAAGAGTCGAAACTGAATATTTTCGGAAAAACCGAAAACACCCTCATTCACGCCTCAGGCGAAA
Organism: Desulfovibrio sp.; assembly: GCA_003512875.1. Taxonomy (GTDB): domain Bacteria; phylum Desulfobacterota; class Desulfovibrionia; order Desulfovibrionales; family Desulfovibrionaceae; genus Taurinivorans; species Taurinivorans muris. The sequence goes on from DONZ01000100.1 coordinate 15,037, forward strand.
AAGTAAATCTTTCCCTACAGCATAGCCAAAATAATTACATCCAATCCACGGCGAAATTCACGCATGCCACTTTTTCAAAATCTAAAAGCGATGTCGTGTAATTCAATACATACAGCAGTATTGTCAGCACCGGAACCCTCACGGACAGCAATATGGAAATAAACGGAACGCAAACTGTCAACATGCGGGGCAATGCACTGACCGGAAATTCCAATCTCGCACTTTCAGGGCATTCCGCGTCTCTTGCTCTCAATACGCTTTCAGAAAATGCGGCAGCGAATATCGACACCCGGCATTTCGCCCATAGCCAAATTCAAAATATTTCCGGTAATGCAACCCTTGATATTCAGGGGGGATATTACAATAATCTCGCAGTCAATACTCTGAAAGACACCGCCTTTGCAAATATTTCAGGCGACGGCGCTGTTTCTGTCAACACCATGAAAGATAATGCCGGGATCAACTTAGGGGAAGGCATACTCAATGTCACTATCGGCGCAGTTTCTGACAATGCGGTAATCAAAGGCGGAAAAAACGCCCTGCAAAGCAGGATAGGCGCAAGCCCCAAGGCAGACACGGAACAAAACCAACCCGGCGAAATTCATAACACGTTTCAAAATGCCGCCCTTGCCCAAAACCAAGAACAGACAAGAGCATTAAACGCATACCGCACAACGGCGAATAATTTCCCAAACATCCCGAACGGCTTGCAAAATCAAATAAAACTCAATCGGCTTGTGTGAAAATAATTCTTTGCAAAATTATGCTACATAGCATACTTTAAATTCTTTTTTCCAATAAAGACTTAATTGCTTCTTCTGCAAAAAAATTGAATTTTGCATTATCCTTACTAAGATTTCAGAAAGAATTAGACGTTTTTGAATTTGATGAAAGCTGTTTCAATATTAAACAGGTGCGAAAAAAACGTGAACGTGGTGCAATAGGAAAACACCTCTTTTTGAAGTATTAAAGCATGAAAAAAACGTTCATATGATTATAGTTCCAAGATGTTCCAAAGAAAAATTAATATCTATTATTTTATATTGCAACTAGATAGCTCAAATAAAAAGTGTTGAAAAAAGCAAAAACATATAAAAATGACTCGCACTATTTATTTTAGACAATAAACGGTATACATAAGTTCACTTATGCAGAATATTGAGAACTCCTCAGCAAGACTTTTTTTCATAATTATATCCGATACGCTACTAATGGAAAAGGACTACTATAAATCTTCTCGCTGTTATTTTCGGTTAATGTATCAGTAACAACCATTTCTTTTATGGTTGACTACTTTCTTTTGATATATTTGTTTCTTTGTTGTCTTGCTTGTTTGTTGTATCTTTTTTATCTTCTCTAGTGCTTTTTTCAACATCACAAAACGCCTTTATGGAAGCAGGAAATAGTAAAACAGCTATTAACTCCATAAAGGTGTTTATATTAATTAAAGGCTTTTCAATGAATATTGTTCACAGAGAGTTAAGATAAAAAAATTTTGCATCATTCTACTTTTACATAACAATAATTGTAAGTTACATAAATAAAACATCAATTACAACATACTGATTATGCTTTTTTCCTCTTATACATGTGATTTTATTCAATATTCTATTAACATCTACTATAGAACTTTTAGGTACATATCCAATTTTACCATTAATAGAATACACAGCTATTGCATTTTTATCAAAAGAATTATTAGGTTCTTTAATAAAACTAACTGGAAAATATGTTGGTAATTCATTTATAATAGACTTTCTGTCTATTCCATCTTCATTTTTATATGAAATCCCTGCTAAAGCAAAATTTATTTTTGAACAATTATTATACAGCGAATGCCATAATTCCCAATTAAAGTTATCTTCTACTGTTTTTTTATTATCATATTCTTCACAACTTTTTTCAACTTCAATGTTTTCTTGTTCTAACTCTTCACTATCTCTATCAAAATCTTCATGCCAAAATTCTACTTTTATCTTACATTTATTATTTTCATTATCATATAAAACCAATTCTACAGAATGATTTATAGTCCAAGTAAAAATTGTATTCAAATCAGCTTCACATATATCAGCTATAGCTTGAAAACATTTTTCTGTATCATTTTTATTTAAATAGCCTATTATTCCATTATCTGTATCAACCCAAACTTTTTTTTCAAATCCTCCATCAATATTTAAATATATTTCTGTTTCATCAGCTAAAGCAAAAAAAGCGTCTAATCTTTCTTCTCCTCTTATTCCTATTACATTAAATATAAAACTGTAAACTTTTGTATTTATAGCTGGTTTTTCTAACTGTTCTAGCTCTGAAAAATGTTCAGTTTCATTTTCTATTGAATTATTTATAAATTTTTTATGTGAACGATTTTTTATATATAAAAGCATAGAACATAATTCTTTTGCATTTTCCAAACGTTCTTCATATTTTTCTTCAGCTAATTCTTTACAATTATAAAATTCAATAGGAAAAATAGGACAATTAATATCATCTAATTGCAAATTAACTACTATAAATTCTTTATTCTTTTTTACTTTTTTTTCCCCACTCATTCCAATTAATGCACCTACTCCACCCAAAAGTAATGCTCCTCCAGCAGCTGATAGCATTTTTCCTTGTAATTTCGTTTCAGTGCTTTCTAATAATTCATAATCTATTAAATCATCAAAATTATATTCAATAAGCTTACATAAATCCTCAACAGATTGATTTTTTACTTGATTGATTAATTCCTCATATTTATTTTTTACTTGATTAAGCAATTTCGCTTTATCTTCACTAGATGAATTAACAATTGTTTTTTCTTCTTGCATTTTTGCTTTTATCAGTTCCGCAATTTTTTTTGTACTTTCTGATGCGTCACAATAGGAAATAGCAAATTTTTCTTTTTTTTCATTAATTAAAAAATCCATAGAAATATCAGCAGAAGCTGTATTAATTTCTATAATTTTCGTTGGTTCAAATTCCTCATTTTTTTCTTTCATTTTTCTTTTTAAAATTTCTAATTTTTCTTGAATTTTTTCTTTACTCGCTTCAGACATCATAAATATTATAAAACAAAAAATTCCAATACCTATCAAAGAAACCCATAACACAGGTATCCCCAAAAAAACGTTTAATGATACTAAAATAGCAAGGATAATAAAGAAAACAAGCATAATTAAAGCTCCAAAAGTTATTGAGATTTTTTCTAGGCTCTATCATAGAGGACTTTTTATAATTCTAGGTTATATCATAGAAAAAGGATGTAAAAAATGCCTATAAAAAGTAATCTTATTAGTATTATGGAGAAGAAAAGTATCGGATATGAAGAGTTGCAATACCTTTCTAATACCTCACCTGATACTGTCGCTAGAGCAAGAGATGATAGGATTTCCACCTGCCAATTAAAGACACTTGAAAAACTTGCAAATGCTTTAGATGTTAGCGTTCACGATTTATTTGAGCATAAACGCTATCCTCTATAACGTGCTATTATCCTATAATGTATTATCATAGAGTGTCAAACAATATTTTTACAAGGATACATGAGAGGGCAAAAGAATAAGATTAGTTAATTATTTCTTGGCTGTTAGCAGTGATAGTGCCTCGCTCCTTGGTGTGTATTATATAAGCTAAGGGGTCTCAATATTCTGCATAAGTTGTCGTGTGTACCGTTCATTGTCTAAAATAAATAGTACGAGCCGTGTTTTATATGTTTTTGTCTTTTTCAACATTTTTTTATGTCAAAACTTTTTTTATTTGAGCTATCTAGTTGAAATATAAATAATATACATTAAAAATATTGTATTTTTTAATGTGTTTATGTAGGGCTATATTGGGTGATATGTAGAATTATGTCTTATAATTAATACATAATATTATATAACAGCAAGGATTTACTCATAAAGTAAATTGCGTAGATTTGAATTTAAAAGTGTGTTTGCTTGCATATTGAATTTTAGGAGAGGCAAGAGCGGCCAAAACAGAAAAATTTATATGAATACTGACAAAAATTTTAGGCTCTAGACCATCACTTTTTATTTTTGAAGTAAAGTTGTTCCATAAAAACAGCAAAATTTTCATTTCTGAGGTTAAATCTACATTCACATTTTTTTAAATGCAATATAAATTTTTCATCTGTCAGACCATTGAATTTCGCCAACCGTCTTTTAGCAAAACTCCAGAAGCTTTCTATGCCGT
>DONZ01000227.1 GCA_003512875.1 Desulfovibrio sp.
CAATGCGGTGAAAAGATCGCCGAAAACATCATCGACGGATTGTTTTTTTGCGAAACCGGTGCTTGAACCGCTGACGATATTGTTGTATTCCGACAAAACAAGCTGAACGCCGTAGTTGCCTGTCAAGGCGCTGCCCATTTGCCAGGTGAGGGAGGAAGACATTTTGTCCGTATCGTATTCTCCCGTATCTTTTTCCGTATCGACTTTGGACAATTGCAAAATCGTACCCTTGACCATATTGAGGGCTTCAACGACTTCCTGAATATTTTCCTTGATTTTTTCACTGTCCTGTGTCGTGTTCAGAACGGTTTTTCCTGTACTTTTTACGGTAATCTCCATACCTTCGATCACTTCTGAAAAGGTATTGCTGCTTGAAGTGAATCTTTGTTCCCAGCCATTCACATAAAATTCCGCGTCCTGAGCTTCCTGCCTGTACCACTTTTCACCGTCAGGAATGACTTCCTTGCCGTTCGCATCTTTATAAACAAGTTTATAGCCGGATACGCCTTCCGCAACTTCGGCAGTCAGCCCTGCGTTTTTAGGGTCCGCATTGAAAGCGTCACGGGCGGCTTCCGCCTCTGTTCTGCCGGAAATTACGGGGCGTTTTCCAAAACCCTCCAAATCGGCATTCAAACAGGCGGCTTTAGGATCGACATAATCGACAGCAATGCCCGCATTTCCCTCAAGAGCGGGAACTTCCGCGCATTCCACGGTAAGCGAAGAGGGATTGCCGTCCTTGTCCACATAACTGATTGTCGCGTTATTGCTTGCGTCGATATCAATTTTCGCGGTCACGTCCAATTTATTGCTTGCGGCATAATCATTGAATTGCTGCACGTAATCGCGCAGACTCATATCCTTTTCAATGGCTATTTCACGTTTCTTACCGTTACTGTCGGTAATAACGACCTTACCGGATTGACCGGGGTTCACAATACCGTCTTTATAGGTGAAATCAATTTGCCCCGTGGCGCTGTTGAACTGCGCCTCCAAACCGTCATGCTTGGGGTTGGCGTTGATTTCGTCAATCAAATCCTGAACGGTGGCTCCGTTCGCAATTTTCACGGAATAGTTTTTTCCCAAATACGCATAAGAAACGGTTTTCTCGGAACCGGAGCCGTTGATGACATCGCTTGCGGAGCCAAAAGTCTTGCCGCCAAGCGCCTCAATGGTCGTGCTTGTTTTCAGGTTGCTCACGGCATTGCCTGTCGTTCTGTCCGTGAATTGCAGCTGATAGTCGGAACCGTTCAATTTCAAGCTTGCTTTTAAAGGCTGCCTGCTGTCTTCATTGAATTTAGCCACAAATTCATCAAGCGTCATACCGGCGGGAACATTGAACGTACGCTCCTTTCCACCGTAAAAATACGTGAACGTGCTGTCCGCGGCGGACATGACCGCCCCTGTTCCGGTGTAAACCTTGCTGCTGCTGTCCAAACTTGACAAGGATGAGGAAATGGAAAGATCGGATTTCGCTCCTGTGCCTGTGCCTTGGATTTGGAACATATAACCGTCACCGTTTTTAATAAGCGTTGCGCGAACTCCGGGATTTTTCGCATCATTGTTGATACGGCTGACCAGCTGTTCCAAATTGGTTCCGTTGGCGACATTGATATTGCGGGTCACTCCTTTATACGTATACGTGAACGTTTCATCCTGACCCGTATTATTAATAACGGCATCTTTGGAATCAAAAATCTGTTTGTAACAATAAAGGGAAGACGTGGCTGTTTTTTTGACATCCAGCGTATAGGAGCCTTGCGGGGTATTGCCTGTCTTTTTTACCGTAGCGGAAGCAACGGCGGATTCGGAACTTTCAATGGACAAGTTATACATTTTGTTCGCAGTATTATATTTCTGCAAGACTGAAAGCGCGTCTTTCATTTGCGTGACGACTTCTTCCAAAGCGGAAATACGGTATTCATACTCCGCCTGAGAAAGTTTATATCTGTTGGATTGAATTTCTTGTGCAGACTTCAAAGACGCTATGATAGAATCGGTATCAATACCTGACCCTAAACCTGAAAAACTAATTCCGCCTGAAATTGTATTGGACATAATAACCTCACCGGGAAAATTCTACCCGCATAATTCTTCAATAATTTTTATGCAAAAACCATTCCAATTATTATATTTGATAGAATTTTTCCTCTGTGAAGCATATCGGCAAAAACGTTAAAAACTTAATGTTTCATTTTTGACAGCAAGGACAAAAAACCGTCGTTCTGCCCGCGGCAGTTGTTTTTTCCAATATCTGCTTGCAAACACGGCATTTTTCCCCCTCACGCCCGTACACATTGAATTTATTTTGAAAACTGCCCACATCGCCTTTCGCCGTGCGGTAATCTTTTATGGAACTTCCGCAAAAAGCGATGGATTCCAACAAAACTTCCCGCAAACGCTGAAAAAGGGAAACAATTTCCTCATGCTGTAACGAACAGGTTTTCCTATGGGGTAAAATTTTCGCCCGAAAAAGCGCCTCATCGGCATAAATGTTGCCAATGCCGGAAACAATATCCTGCCGCAGCAATACGGATTTTATGCCTGCATTTTTTCCTTCAAGCGCCTGCAAAAATTCTTCCGCACGCATTTCCAGCGGGTCTTTCGCCAAATTCCGCCAAAATTTCCAATTTTCCGCGCTCTTATTTGTCAAAAACCGGCAATAGCCAAATTTGCGGACATCATCAAAAAAAACTTCCCCCTTTTCCAAATGCAAAACAAGGCGCGTATGTTTTTCAAGCTCTTTTTTTTCCGCATAATAAAAAAGGCGCCCGGACATTTTCAAATGAAAAGCCAAACCCAAAATTTCCTGCCCCATATAGGAAAACGGGCTGAAATAAATGAGCAAAAGCTTCCCTTTTCTACCCACAGCCTGAATTTTGGGCTGAGCAACATTCAAACAGGCAAAATCAAGTCCGTCTTCCCACGAGGATTCATTCAAGCATGAAAAAGAACAAATTTTCTTCCCCACAATATCGGGGGCGAGCGTTCTTGCGACTGTTTCCACTTCCGGCAATTCTGGCATACTGTTTTCCTTTTATTTGTTTTCGATTTTAAAATATATGTTATTAAATATAAATATCAGCTAGCTAATAAGCAATGAGTGCTTGCAAATTAAATTTTTATGGACAATAATAAATCAAAACTTCTCACTCCAAACACTTTTACCCTCACACAGCCCATGATCATCAGTGCAAGCAGAAGAACAGACATTCCGTCATATTACAGCGAATGGTTTTTTAAACGCCTCCAAGAAGGCTATTGCTATACGACCAATCCCATGAACCCCAAAATTTTCTATAAAATTCCCCTTGACCAAGCAAATATCGACGCGATTATTTTTTGGTCGAAAAATCCCTATCCCATGCTGAAAAAACTTCATTTATTAAACGGATACGCCTACTATTTCCAATATACAATCACCCCGTACTCCCCTGACATTGAAAAAAACCTGCCCATGAAAAAATACCTTGCCGACACTTTTATCCGATTATCCGAGCGGATAGGAAAAAACCGCATTATCTGGCGGTATGACCCCATTCTTTTTAACACAACCTACACGTATGACTATCATATAAGACATTTCAAGGAACTCTGCCAAAAACTCGCCCCTTACACGACAAAAGTCATCATCAGTTTTTTGAGCATATACCGCAAAATACAAAAAACCTGCGAAAAACAAAAGCTTTACAGCCTCGATGAAAACGAAAAAAACAACCTGCTCAAAACCTTTGCGAAAATATGTTTTGAAAACGGCTTACGCATGGAAATTTGTTCCCAGGAACTTCCGAAAATTGAAAATTACCCTGTTTTTCCAGCCCGCTGTATTGATTTGAATTTAATCAACGAATTAACCAATAAAAAACTTATCATAAAAAAAGACCCCAATCAGCGCGAATTATGCGGCTGCGCGAAAAGCTGCGATATCGGCATGTACAACAGCTGTTACAACGGCTGCATTTATTGTTACGCCTCATACCAAAATGAACGCCTTGAAGAAAATAAAGCGCGCCATGACGCCGAAAGCCCCATTCTGTTGGGCGAACTGCCGAAACACGCCCAAATCATCGAAAGGAACATAAACACCCTGGCAAACGATCAGCTGCTGCTTATCTAGTTCCGTGTTTCCCGCGCGAAAACTGCCTGCCGCAATCACTGCAGCAAAAACATTTCCAAATTCTGCACGGTATCGATAATGAAATCCGTCTTGTATTCCAAGAACTCTTCCTTTGAGCCATACCCGTATAAAACGGAGACAACCTGCAATTGATTGTCTTTCGCCCCGATAATATCGTGCTTCCTGTCTCCGACCATGATCACTTCCGAAGACGCCTGTGTTTTTGTTTGCTCCAAAGCAAAGGCGATCACTTCCGATTTGGAAGTTCTTGTGCCGTCAAGCTCACTTCCGGAAATAAAATCAAAATATTGCGCCAAAGAAAAATGTTCCAAAATTTCACGGGCATAAGAACGAACTTTACAAGTCGCAAGAAAAATTTTCTTATCCGCCCGCTTTAATTTTTCAAGCATGCCGGCAAAACCCGCATAAACGGTTAAATCAAAAATCCCGTTTTCATTTGTATAATATTCACGGTATTTAGCAATCGCAGTGCTCACATCCCGTTCTTTCACCCCATAATCCAAAAAGGAATCCCGAAGAGGCGGACCGATGAACACGGTGAGGCTGTCCAAAGAAGGATAAGGAATTTTCAAATAATCAAGAGCATAGGCAACCGATTTTGTAATCCCGCTTTTAGGGTCGCTGATTGTTCCGTCCAAATCAAATAAAATTGTTGAAAACCGTGCCATAATTCCTCCTTGATGAACCATGCCTTTCAGGTATCATTTTTTTTAATGAAAAACAATACGCAATATGACAAAAAACTAGACTTTTCCTATGAAAAAGCATAAATCCTTCCTATGAAAAAAATAACACCCTCAACAATCCTGAAGGCTTATATCGTGTTGTTCTGCCTTATTCTCTGCGCCTGCAAAACAACGCGGACCACGCAAACAATTTCCGATTTGCCAAGGGCGGACAGCCGTTATATCGGTTGGCTCGAAAAAGAATCCATTTTCAACGCAAGTCCGGAAAAAATAAAAATCGTTTCAGGAACACAGTTCGCTTGGAATTTTTCAAGTTCCAAACACGATAAGCACAATATTTTGGCTGTCACGCCCCTTTGGCTGCAAATCAATCCATTCAATTTGAAACACAAAGACCAAACTCCTCTTAAAATCATCAATAACAACAGTGCATTGCTTAAAAAAGCACAAATTTTCGGACTGTATCTGTATCCCAACAAGAATGCCGGTTTTGAAAACTTGTATTCCATTGAAAATACGAACGAAGCGGAACAGCACAGCCCTGTTTCCCTTTCCATATCCAACGACATAGGTACGGAAAAAGAATATTACGCCCTAGAAGCGAATGCCATCCAGCCGGCAGGAAACATCCTGCCCCTCAGCCTTGGCGTCGGCTCCGATTTTTTGCTTGCATTGCACAATGTCCGTGAGTACGCGGGACTTTTCATGATGCTTGAAATACCGAAAGAACTTTGGTCTGTTTTGCCTGCGCAAACCGATGAAAACTCTTTCAGCCCGTCAGCGCTTACAAAAGAACAATTTCAACGATTAAAAGAAATCGGTTTAATTCCGAACCATTTTTACAGGGATTTTTTTGACGGCTTCCCCAAAAGCGGTTTTGCCGCCAGCAATGAAATTTTAGGATACGACGGAGTGACAAGGCGCTGGCTTTATCGCTATGTAAATTCACCTTATACCCCTGTTCTCAATGTTTACGACCCGAGTTTCCAAACCCAGCGCATGCTCCAGGCAAGCATAATCCAAGAAATCGGCATACTGAAACAAGGACTTGTTTCCGTTTCCGTCCAAGACATCTGGGGGCAGGAAAGCATAGAAAATTCCGCAGCACGGCAAAATAGTTCACCTTTAAAAAATCACCATCCCGCCCTTTCCACATTGGAAACCATCAACCGCGCCGTGCACGGTTACGGCGCTTGGACATTTTGCCGTGACAATTTCCCCCCTGACCATATGAAATTGCTGCAAAACGCACAAACAGATTTCGTTGCCGATACGCTTCTCATGCCGGCTTTGGAGCAAGCGCTTTCACAGGAAAAAAACACCCCTTTGCTTCAGGCTTTTCAAGTTTTACAGGAACAAAAAATCGACGAGCAAAGCCTTTGGCACGGGACACAACGTTGTTTTTCTTTTTCACCCTATGCGTATCCTGCGCTTACACAATTTATTCTTAAGAAAACAAACATTACCGGGCAGGAATGTTCCATTCTGAAAAAAATGCGGGAAAATCCGCTTCTTAGGGAAAACAACCTAAAATTCAATGAAAAGCTCCTCCATGCACAAAAAATGCAAACGCTTTTTCTTGGTTTCCAAAGCCTTTTGCCGGGGCTTAATATCATACATGCAGAAGACCTGACGGGCACGGTAAACAGCCAAGAAAAGCACAGCCCTTTCAACAGGGATTTGCAGCAAAACATATTGCTTTTCGGCACCTTGGCGGAACAAATCAGCCACGGGGAAAGCCCGCTTCACCAACTTCAAAGCATTTGGAAAATCCGTCAGGAAAAACAGCTTCATTCAGCGAAATTGTACTCGATTGCACCTACGCAAAACCCGAAAACGTTCGCTTTTATTTCCGAAACACCCCAAAAACAAAAAATGCTGTTAGCAATAAATCTCAGCGCCTCCGCGCAGCCGATCAAAATCACAGCCCAAAAAAAATTCTCCATTCCCAAAACAGAACGAACCTTGCAGCCTTATGAATTGTATTACGCCTTTTTTTAACAAGCACATTCACCTTGCGCCTCAGCTATTTACTTTTATGGATAACTACGCTAAAAATAAAAAAAATATTTTGACAGGAAAAATTATGAGCAACAGCAACGAACCGAACACGGATGAACAAATCGCGCAGTTGGACCAAAAACTCCGCGCCATGAATACTTCTGCAAATCAAAACAGCGCATACGAAGCAGCCGATCCGCAAGACCCGCTTTTTGCGCAACATGCGGAAGAATATGAAAACCATACAAGATACGCTGAAAATAATCCGGCTGACGCTGACCCGCAGAAGAAAGACGAAGAAGTCCCTCTTTCCGCACAGTTTCAAGACGAACACGCCCGACATTCTGAACAGGCTGAACATATGGAGCGGGCGGAAGAAACAGAACGGGCAGGACAAACAGAACAGGCGGAAACTCCGAGCATGGCGGAAAAATGCTTCAATATTTTTTCAAAGCTCGGTCTGCCTCTTTTAATGCTTTTCACCCTTATCCTTTGCGGGCAGCAATTCTTATTTCCCCGTGATTTTTGGTTTTCGGAAGAAGTCTGCTATGCGGATATTTATATGAATATGCTCAGTTCCAACAACTTTTTCTCCCTGACATTAAACGGTCACCCTTACGCCGAAACAGGTCCCCTGTATTTCATCCTCGTATGGCTTCTCGATGCAATTCCCACAATCAATATGCCCCAGGCTTTTTTCGGTTCTTCCATCCTTTTTGCCATGCTTTTCGTCGCCAGCACATGGATTTTAGCGCGCGGTTTAGGGTATTCCAATAAAATCGCTTTCACCGCCGGGCTTATTCTTCTTTCAACGTTTTTCCTTGCGGGTTTTACCAATTACACCCGCATGGACCTGCTTTTCGCGGCATTTCTGAACCTCAGCTACGTCTGCTTTTTTAGGGCATGGCAAAAAAAATCCGCACCGATCTGGCTTATTTTCGCATTCCTTTTCCTTTGCTTCGCAGCCCTTACTTCAACACTGACGGCATTCATCCTTCCATTGATCGCTTCTTTCTTTTTCTTCATTTGGACCGGAAAATACAAACGTATCAACAGCGCCGACGGCATTATCGGATTTTTGCTGGCAATCCTCATTATTTTCGCATGGTTTTCCTATTTATACCTTCAAGGCGACGCAGAATATATCAGTTTGATTTTTGAACAACAAATCATGCAAAAAATCAATCCTCCGCATGCCTACCAAAGCGACCCCTACTGGTATTATCTGGCAGGGCTTCCGCTCGCGCTCTTTCCATGGATCTTTGTCATTCTTTTTGCCTCATGGGGGGCATGGCTTAAAAATTCACCGCAAGCCTTTAAAAACCGCAGGCAGGAAAATGCCGGCGCATGGCTTTTTCTTTTGATTTTAACACACCTTGCCGTATTCTCCCTTTTAAAAAATAAAAGTTTTTCAAATCTTGTTACGGTCGCCCCGTTTTTTGCGGTTTTATTCGCAAAGAGCTTGCTCGATTTCAGCAAATTACGCAGTAAAATCTTTTTCGGCATTTTATCCGTGCTGACCGTTTTAAGCGGTATTTTCTTCATTGTTTTTGAGTTTCACGCCTATATATTGGAATATTTGCCGAACCTCTGGAACTTACCGGGAGAAATTCCCGCATTTATTGAAGTCGCAACAAAAAATACCCATTTCGGATTAACCGCGATGGGAGCGTTATTCATTCTTTTGGGCATTTTGCTTTGGTATGTCGTCAAACGTCAATTCACCGGCGGTTCGATACTTGTTTACACCATAGGAGCGATACTTGCGCTGCAGCCTCTCAATTTCTTGGTCGCCCCTCAGCTCGGAACTATTTTAAGCACCAAAAACCATGCCTATCAAATGGCGAAAACCCATAAGGAAGAAAACGCCGTTCCCGCCGCTTACGTCCTGTATCCCGACGTTTTCACGTATTATTACAATGAAGCATTGAATCCCGAAACACATAGCCGGGCGACGATTACCCAAATAGAAAGCATAGAAGCATTGACAGACTTCTTGCTGAACAACAGCAAAGTGGTTTTGGCAATTTCCGAAAGCGAGTTTGAAAAACTTCCCTATAAGAATGAAGCAGCCATTCTCGACTATAAACAATGGATAGAAAACCAATACGTCATTCTGACATTATGGAATATCTCTTCCCATAAACCTGCTTTAAACACCAACAGCCATAATCAATTGATTGAAAACAACATTCTCAATAATTCAGACGGACTGCTTACTCAAGAAGACAAGAACGCCATTATCGACCCTGACACGGCAAATTCCGGCGCAGAGCCTGAAAATACGGAAGACTACGCAAAAACGGACGCCGCCCCCGAAGCAAGCTTTGGAACGGAAGAACAAAATCAAGCGCCAACGGAAGAATCTGAAACGGAAACTCAAGCCCAACCGCTTGTCTTATAAAAACAAATTTGCCGAACATAGGGATTAAGATGGAAATTATTTGGGTACTTATCAGTTTTCTGTCAGGTTCGATACCTTTTGCCGTTGTCATTGCAAAAACATTCAAGGGCATCGACCCGCGCAAAGAGGGCAGCAAAAATCCCGGAACAACCAATGTCGCAAGGCTTTGCGGTTTTCAATACGGTTTGCTCACCCTTGTCTGCGATATTTTAAAAGGAACCGTTCCTGTCTTTCTAAGCATCTGGCTTTTTGATAAAACCGATTATGAGTGGCTGCCGAGCGCCTGCGCTTTCGCCGCCTTTATCGGGCATATCAAATCGCCTTTCTTGGGCTTTCATGGAGGCAAAGGCGTTGCAACGGGAATCGGGGTATTAATTCCTTTAGCCTTTCCGCCGCTTTTAGCTGCCGTCTGTTTATGCGTTCTTGTTATCGCTTTAACAGGCTATGTGTCAGCAGGGGCATTAACCCTTTATACGGCACTGCCTTTTTGCTATTATTTCTTTGACAGCAGCCGCTGGATACCTCTTTCCCTTGTTATGCTCGCCATTGTCCTTTGGACGCATAAAAGCAATATGAAACGCCTGCTGAAAGGTGAAGAAAAATCATGGCGCAAAAGCAAAAATTAAAAATTCTTTATATCTGAAAACAAAAGCCCTCATCAACCGATAAGGGCTTTTGTTTTATTCATTCCATGGATTATGGACCGCCAACTCGTAAATTTCCTGATTGGAACTGCCCACAAAAGGTTTTTCCGCTGTTTTTAATTCCTGCACAAAACGTCCCGTAATGACGGTATCAACGTATTTTAAAATCTCCCGCCGCAACCGCGCTTTTTCCGCGGAACAAACCGTCAGCAGTTCTTCCGCTTCATGCCCCGTGTAGATAACGATATTCCGTCCTTTCGCTTTGCAAACTTTCACAAGCGCGAGCAATGCTTCTTCCTGCAAAAAAGGTTCTCCGCCTGAAAACGTTACGCCGCCAGCCAGCTTGCTTTCGTATATTTCACGATAAATATCCAAAGCGCTTGTAAGCGTTCCTCCGTTTTTATCATGCGTCGTCCCGTTATGACAGCCCACACAATGGAAGTCGCAGCCTTGAAAAAATACGGTTGTCCTTACCCCCGCACCGTCAACAACACTTTCATGCTGATACCCCGCAAGGCGGACAACAGTATTTTTTAAAAGCGTATGTTCTTCAACGGACAAATCTAGTGTCTGCATAAACAATCTTTGTCAGTGAAATGTTTCACCCTGTCCGCTTCTTCAGCTTTTTTCGCATCATTCCACCTGTCCATATCACCGACCAAATATCCCGTGATACGTCGTATCCTTGAAAAATGGACTCCTTCGCCGACAAGTTCGTCCTCATTCTTTTGATGTTGCATAACAATCTCCTTATTTATTGGGCAATGTATCGTCTTTTTCCTGAACCGTGGCATAGGAACGGGCATATTTCGGGTCAGGGCTGTATCCCCGCACTTTTTTCAAAACGGACAAAGGCAAGCCCTCGCCGTCATGCCGCCCGCAGCGCGGACACGTATCCCCGATTATTCCGACGTAGCCGCAAACAGGGTCACGGTCCACGGGATGATTGATGGAAAAATATCCCATATCGGAATCCGCCATAGCCGTAACGATAGTTTCAAACGCGTCAATATTGGGCGATAAATCCTCAGCAGCTTCAATATAACTGATCGCACCCGCAAGACAGTATTTATGATAACGTGATTCAATTTGAATTTTATCCCATGCGCGGATGGGATGAAAAACCGGCACATGGAAAGAATTGGTGAAATAATCCCTATCCGTTATTCCTTTCAGCACGCCGAACCTATCGCGGGTCAGACGCAGCAAACGTCCGGAACAGCCCTCGGCAGGACTTGCGATAAGACTGAAGTTCAATCCGGTACGCTTTGTTTCATCTTTGCAGCGGTCATGAAAATATTTTATGACGGCAACGCCCTTTTCATTGATAACGGCATCTTCTCCATGATGTTTTCCGAAAAGGGCGACCAAGCATTCCGCAAGCCCGATGAAACCTATGGATAACGTTCCGTGCTTGATCACTTCGCGAATTTCATCGTCGGGACGCAAATTTTCACTGCCCAAGTAAACACCTTGTCCCATAAGGAAAGGATAATTCCTTGCCTTTCGTTTCGCTTGAATTTCAAACCTATCCAATAATTGCTCAAAAACCAACCGGATATATTGCTCCGCCATCTCCATAAACGCATTGAAAAGTTTTTCCCCTTCCAATTCGGGATGTTCGGAACGTGCAAGCAAAGCCAGATAAGGCAGGTTCACGGTTGTAAAAGACAAATTTCCCCGCCCCGGAGTAACCGCCTTATCGGGTGCATAGTCATTGCCAAGCACACGGGTCCGGCACCCCATCACGGCGCAGATGGTTTCAGGCTTACCGTCATAATAGATACTATTGAAACTGGAATCGATATTATTGAAATTCGGAAACAAACGTTTTGCGGAACAGCGGCATGCCAAACGGAATAAATCATAATTGGGGTCGCCTTTTCTGTTGACGCCTTTTTTCATGCTGAATATGGAAATCGGAAAAATAGGCGTTTCACCATTGCCAAGCCCCGCTTCTGTCGCAAGAAACAAATTCTTCGTGACCATGCGCCCTTCTTCGGATATGTCCATGCCGGTATTCAGGGACGAAAAAGGAACTTGGCTTCCCGCCCGGGAATTAAGCGTGCAAAGATTATGAATCAATGCCTCCATAGCTTGATACGTATCTTTATCCGTGCGCTTGTAAGCAAAATCCAAGGCTTTTTCCGCGTCAACATCGACAGCGTATTTTTGAGCAAATTCCGTTAACATTCCAAGCAAAGCTTTTTTCGCCTCATCATTCATAAGCAGTCTATGCCCGGCATGATACGCTTTCAGTGCGTTTTTGACATCGGTAACAAGATCGTCATTATTAAAATTCGCTTCCAAATATAAAAGGATATTTTTTATATACGAACATGCAACATAAGGGGCAAGGCTGAAATCCAAGGTCGGCACAGATTGCCCGCCAAACATCTCATTTTGGTTGCTTTGAATGATGATGCAAAGCAAAGTCGCCGCAGCGCCGATACTGCTCGGAGAACGCAATGCGCCGTGTCCCGTGTTGAAACCGCCGTCTAGAAGCTTGCCCGCATCAATCTGCAGGCAGTTCAGGGTCAAGGCATAAAATTCCATGTCATGGATATGAATAATCCCTTGCTCATAGGCTTTGACATGCTCTTCACGGATTAAAAACTTCTTATTGAAATCCTTGGCGACTTCACTGCCGTATTTAAGCATGGTCCCCATGGTTGAATTGCCGTCGATATTGGCATTTTCACGCTTCATTTCGCAATGTCTGCTGTCGGAAAACGTCAGCTCCTTCATAAGCTTCATTAAAGCCCCGGAAGCATCGCGGATGTCGCTTCTTTGCTTTCTGTATAAAATATAAGCTTTCGCTGTCTTCGCGTGTTGGTTTTCAATAAGGATTTTCTCGACGCTGTCTTGAATATCTTCAATATTCACTTGGTAAAACTCAATCGAATCATCAGCATATTCAAGTTCGCCGACGCCTTTTTCAAGAATATACGCATTCACTTTATACGCTAAAATCCTCGCCCTTTCTTCGTCAACTCCGTCAACAGCTTTTGCGGCTTTAAAAATTGCCGCTTGGATTTTCGATTCATTATAGGGTTCTTTTTTTCCGTCCCTTTTGATAATACTGCTAATTCTCTTTTCCATGTCAACCTACAAAAAGAATTTGAGAACCCCGTTTAAAAAAAGACCTGTATCACTTTTAACAGCATACAGGACGGCAAAACGAAAAATCTCTGTTTCCACCGAAAGATTTTCCTGTATGTGTGAGATCGGTCTTCTGGCTTCCCTTCATCCATTTTTTGTACCTTCCCAAAAAAATTTTTCAGTGGCATATTGCAAAAAATGTCCGGGTTACAGCGGCGGGGTCCGCAACGGATTTGCACCGTTTTCCCTAAAGCGTTTCGCTTCATCTCATGAATTTTTAATAATCAAAATTCACAAAAAGTCAAACAGACATGGATTTTTTTAACATAATCTTTTTAGGAAGTTATAAAATAACATTTTATTATTAATCACTTTTTTAAAAAATTAATAATGCGATTATAACTAATTATTACCATTAAAAACTTAAACAAATTTTTTTAAAAAAAGTCTAGAAAATTTTAAAAACCCGCTTTTTCAACCTTAAAAGTCAAAGAACCGGAACGCCCAAATTCATCAACGGCATAAACAGTATGCACACCCGCCTGCGGTACATACGACAGACTCGAATTTTTTTTCGTATGCCCTAAATACGCATCATCAACAAACCAATGCACAATATCAACATCGGCATCGGCGTCGGCAAGAAGGGAAATTGTTTGTGAATTTTTCATATCTTGCTGATATAACACCCCATTAACGGGAGATATAATTTGCGGGGCATTTCCCTGATACCGGGGAATTTCCTGCAGACACTGCAAACTGTAAGGCGGAACCGGTTCTTTATGGATACCCGCTTTCGCAAACAAACGCTGCAGCTCCAAAGACCAAAACTCATAAATTTCTTCTTTGGTAACTCCTTCGATTTCCTTACATTCCCTAAGTCCTGTTTGCGTGTTGATTAAAATTTTCCGAAGCACCCCTGTTTCTCTGATAGGTGATTTTGCAGGAATAAAGTATGCCTGCACTTTCGGCTTATTCCCACACAGCGAAAGATCGGTATCCCCTGTTGAGGCGCAGACTTCAATTTCCTTGATATTAAGATTGTCCTTGGTGTACCAAGCCTTGTCAAAGCCGGTCTTCAACCTTTGCAAACTTTCCGCCACCTGAAAAAACAAAGGCAAAGCCGCCTGCGAACCAATGAAATTGGGGTTGGCGCTCGCATCAGAATTTCCTATCCAAACCGTTAAAACATAAGGACCGAAAACCCCCGCCGTAAGAGCGTCCCGCTGTCCGTTCGACGTTCCGGTTTTCCACGAAGACAAAACGGAACCGAAAGGAAAAAGCGATTTCGTTTCAAGCATTTTCAGCGTAATATAGCTTGCTTCCGAACTAAGCAGCGGAAATTCTTTTTCTTTCTCCTTGGCATAATACGTAAGCTTGCGGTAAAATCCCCGATTGGCAAGCATTGCATACAAGCCCGCCAAATCACGCAAACGGATTTCCGCCCCCCCTAAAACAAGCGCCAAGCCATAATGTTCTTTCTTACGGGGAAAGACTATCCCCGCTTTTTGCAGAAATTCATACAAATCAGGCGAAGATAAACGCTCCGCCAATCGGATTGCGGGAATATTCCTGCTTTTTTTCAGCGCTTCATCAGCATAAAGCGGCCCGCTGAATTTTCCGTCCGCATTTTCAGGTTCATAGCCTGCAAAACTTCTTTCAGTGTCCAGCAATATGGTCTTTGAATGGATAAGCCCCTGTTCCAAAGCAAGAGCGTAGATAAAGGGCTTCAGGGTCGAACCGTAAGAGCGGGGGATATTTGTTCCGTCAATTTGCCCGCTGATACGGACATTGTAAAAATTTGCCGACCCGACCAAGGAAAGAATTTCCCCTGTTTGCCAATCCGCAAGCACCATAGCCCCGTTTTCCATGCCATAGGGCTTTTTATCCGCAAGGTACTGCGCCAAAACATTTTCCAATTCTTTTTGCAGTTCCAAATCAAGAGTTGTTTGTATGACTTGTTCTTCCGGAAAATCCCTTTTCTTTTTCCGAGGTCTGTCCGCATAAATTTCAAGCACGGTATGAGGAAAATAAAAAGGCAAATCTTTTGGGGCAAAAACCTTTAAAGGCAACTCGGCGAAAAAACTGTTGTAAGGGTTCGGTTTTTGACTGTCCCACAACGCAAATAAACGTTTACGCGCCTCATTCCATTGATTGTTTGAAGCTTTTAACGGATTTCTGGCGCTTGGGTTTTGGGGAACGGTCACAAGAGCGATGATTTCCGCAAGGTTCAATTCCTGAATATTTTTATGGAACCACACTAACGAAGCCGCTCCGATTCCCTCGACATTCGAACCGTAAGGAGCCAAATTCAAATAAGCCTCTAGAATTTCATCTTTCGTATAATGAAATTCATAAATGAAAGCCCGCCAAATCTGCCGTATTTTCGTGAAAACAGTATCCGTTTTCGTTTGTTCGGAAAGACGGACCAGCTGCATGGTGATAGTGGACGCGCCAATCCTGCGTCCTCCTCTTGCCATGCTATACACAGCTCTGCCAAGGGATAAAAAATTCACTCCCGAATGCTCATAGAAATCCCTGTCTTCATAAAGGAGAGTCGCTTCAAGCACAGCCTGCGGAATTTGCTTCAACGGCACAAAACAACGGTATTTTTGGTCTTCGCTGAGGCTGAGCCACAGCAATTTCCCCTGCCTGTCCCGAATAAGCCAAGAAAATTCCGCTTTTTCATATAAAAGCGGCTTGGCGCTGAAAACAACGCTTGCCGTAAAAAGAAAAAACGGCACAAGCAAAAACAAAAGAACAACGCTCTTTTTGTTTTTCAGTCTTGTGCCTATTCTTTCCAGCATTGATTATTCTGCAACAATTCTCGTATCTTTTATGGTTAAGTCACGAGCGTAAAGCAAAGGATTTTCCGCAGACTGCACGGTGATGTCAGGCAAAACAAAATTTCCTTTACTGCTTACGCGCACTTTATAACTAAAAACCGCTTCCCTGTTTTCAAGAGTTGCGAAAAGCAAAGCCCTGTCTTCCTGTTTGTCTGCAAATTCAACCTGCATTTCTGCTTCGTCCTGCAATACGCCGGCATCGCTCCTGCCCTGCATGGTTCCAAGGCGCAGCGGTTCAGCAGACGGCACGGTAATAAATTCAAAAGCGGCAGGCAAAATATCCGTAATCATGACGGATTCGGACTTGCCTGTTTGTGATTTCGCTTTTATCACCACGACAACTTCTTCCCCGACTCGGAACGCTTTCACAGGAGCGCCGTCCGCATCACGATATTCACGGGTTACGGAAAAAGCCTGCTTGCCTTGCCCTGCGAAACGGTCCTTATCATATCCGCTGACGCTTACTTGGTAAAAAAGCGGTTTTTCCGCTTGTATCCGCACAGTATTGACGGAAACAATCCGATCGCTGTCTTCCAGGCTTATGCTGTGCGAAACAGTATCTTCCGTTTCCACAACGTCGGAAGAAACAACATTTCCTGCCTTATCCGCAAAAGCCAAATAGGAAG
>DONZ01000058.1 GCA_003512875.1 Desulfovibrio sp.
GAACTCGCCACCCACGCGGCAAAACTCACAAAACAAGAAGCGCAGACCGATTTTACAAAAACAAGTTTGGAAGTCCATAATCACGTGCGCTGTTTTTCCCCGAATCCCGGAGCGACGGCAAACCTTGTTTTGGAGGGAAAAGAACCTGTCGCCGTGCGCATTGAAGCGGGCTATCCTTTGGAGCGCACGGATTTTTCCCCGACTGAAGAACAAAAGCAAGCCCTCTGCGGCGAAATTGTCGGCATATATGAAAAGTACATAGCCGTAAAATGCCGTGACAGTTTTTACGGCATACGCTCTTTGCGTTTGGCGGGCAAACCCAGCATTGACGCAAAATCCTTTCAAAACGGCTATTACCGCAATAATCCCCGCGCTTCTTTTGCCCTGCCGACAGAACGGAATTAAGGAAAAATCATGCCGAAGCTGCCGAACCTGCGGGAACTCGCTTTAGAATGCCTTTTGCAAAAAGCAGGAAACACGCCTTTTCCCGTGCTGTTGGAAAAGGCTTTCGCCCAAATTCCCGCACACGGGTATTCGAGCCAAGACAGGGCATGCCTCATGGCTCTTTGTTACGGGGTTTTGCGAAATGCGGGACTTCTCAAACAAATCTGTCTAAGTCACTGCAAAAAAAAGCCCGGTCCGGCAATGGAAACATGCCTCTGCCTCGCCCTGTTTGAAATTTTTTTCATGAATAAAAGCGAGTACGCCGTTGTCAATGAATATGCAAATCTCATCAAAAAGCGTGAAGGACAAAGCAAAGCCCATGCCGTCAATGCTATTTTGCGCACTATTTTAAAAAATAAAAATACGGCGGCAGAAAATCTTGCGCACTATCAGGAACAAATAAAAACAAAAATTCCCGATAATCGGATCCCCAATAAAAAGGCTTTGCGCAAACTGCACCAACTAGCCGATTTGTCAGAACTTTTTACAAATAATATTCATAAGAGCTTTTATCAGCTCCTTGCCGAAGAAAGTTTTTACGCCCCGATTCCGAGTTTTCGCCTCAATCCGCAAAAAAACGAATTGCCCCAACATGCCGAATTATTCAGCCAAAGCATAGTTTTTTTCCCAGAACAAAAAACTCAAGAACGCGCGCAGGAACAAATCCTGCCCCTCGCCGAACAGGGCATTCTTTCAAGACAAGGCGTTTCTTCCGCCCTTTTTGCGGAGAAAATCGCCGCTTTCATTCAGGAAAAAAATCTCGGCACAGCGCCGTTATGGGATATGTGCTGCGGACGCGGAGGAAAAAGCCTCGCCCTTTTGGAAAAAAATATCCGCGTCAGCATGGTCAGCGAACCGAACAGCGAACGCCTTGAAGCATTCAAAACCCAACTTTCACGCCTTGGTTTGCCCTCTCCGCAAATCATGGAAGGACTTGCCGAAAAAATGGCTCAAGACAGGAAATTTCCTCTTATCCTGCTTGACAGCCCCTGCTCCACATCAGGCACCATAGCCCGCAATCCTGAAGTAAAATACCGTATCAGCGAAGAAAGCCTTGCGGAAATTTCGCTCATTCAAGAAAAACTCCTACGCCTCGCTTCTGAACATTTGGAAGACAAGGGCTGTCTTTTTTACTGCACGTGTTCCGTTTTCGAATGTGAAAACAAGGAACAGATAAAAAAACTCCTTGCCGAAGTTCCCGCCATGCACTGCCTGCACGAGGAATACCTCGTTCCCTCCCGATTAAATCCCGTGTTCAAAGGGCATGACATTCTTTATTTCGCCATTTTACAGAAAGAATAAGTCCCTCGCAAACCAATGACTGCTGATTTGCGGCTTGGGACGTACAATAAAAAATCCAGCTTGCTTGAAAAACTATCAAAAAACATTAACGCATTAGCTCCGCAGGAAATCATAAGCATTTTCAGGAAGACAGCTTTTGTAAAAACTCTTTCCCCGTACCCTCTTAAAACTTTCATAATCATTTTTAACCATTCATAATGATATGGTATAAAAGTTAAAACGCTTTGAAAGGAGGCAAGGGGAAAACGTTTGGAAAAGTTTTCTCCTTGAAAAAAAATTCTTAATGTTAAATAAAAATGCTTCAAAAGCACATAAAAACAAACCTGTTATGAGCAATGTTTAACGGGTTGAATAGTTTTATCTGTTGAAGCGGAAAGAATAATTCTCCCCCAAAAAAGCAAGAGGAAAACGATACCGAAGTACCGCGGACGGTATCCGAAAATATTCTAGGGGAGAAACGAAAAAGCACAGCCTGAAAAATTATTAAAAAATATCCTGATAGCACCGGATGGGAATTTCAAGTCCCGTCCAAAACTTAAACTGGGCTTTTGCCTGTTCAATGAACATGGTTTTGCCGTCTTGGCAAAACACGCCGTATTCCTGTGCTTTTTCCAAAAACGGCGTTTGCTTGTAGGTTAAATCATAAGCAAAACGAACACCCGTAAAATCCGTGCGGGGGCTTACCGCCTCGGCTCCCCACTGCGGGATGGTGTTCACCGCCAAATCACAGGCAAATTCTTCATGCCGCAGCGGAATGAACCGCAGTTCCGCCTTTGTGTTCAAACCATATTCCCGCATGAGATCACCATGTGCTTTAAAATGGCTGATAAGCTCCTGCGCCTGTTCTTCACGCCTTGCGCAAAGATAAACGGTTTGCAGCTCCCGCATATGCAAAAGAGCGGTCAAAACCGCGCAAGCCGCCCCGCCGGCACCATAAACCAAAACGGAATGAAAAGGGGGATTATTGTGAAAATAAGCTTCCAAGGGAGCGAAAAAACCTGCTATATCCGTGTTTTCCGCAACCAATTCGCCTTTATCCCAATAAAGCGTATTCGCAGCGCCGGCAAGCCGCGCTTTATACCCAATCCTGTCCGCAGCCTGCAAGACCGCCTTTTTATGAGGAATGGTGACGGAAAGCCCTTGCAGCGGAAAAGAAAAATCCTGCCCGGCATAAGGAACGAGTTTCAAATTTTTTTGATATAAACCGCCTTGGCAGCCAAGATAGGAATAGGGAATAAATCCGCCCTCCTGAAACAACGGAACATCATGCGCCCGTGAAACGTCCCGAGCGTGCGAAACCGTATTCCCCGTTTGGTTTCCCGCGTGAAAATACTGCATAAAAGCGGAAAAATCCTCCACTTCATATGCAAAATAGCGCGCCTCGATTTGATAAAAATCAAAAGCGCGCTGATGTATCAAAGGACTGAGACTGTGAAGTACCGGATTTCCGATAACCGCATATTGTTTTTTCATGTGCTTCACAGCCTCTTCTTATTCTTCGTTTCTTGCTTCCTAGTCCAATTCTTTCTCGTCAGCCATAAAGACATCATCTTCAAACCGGTCTTGATCGGCGGTCAATTCCTCGGGAACTTCATTGTAATCGCTGCGTTTTTTCATTATGATCACACGCTTGAGCACTCCGTCCCCGACGCTTCTTGTCTGCACATCGGGTTCGTCCTGTAAAGCAAGGTGAATGACGCGGCGCTGATAAGCGCTCATGGGGCGCGTTGATTGGGAGCGTCCTGTTTTGCGAAGCCTGTCCGCAAGCATTAACGCCAAAGACTGCATACGGTCATCTTGGCGTTGGTGGTAATCGCCGGTATCAAGCTGAATGCGGACCTGCACCTGCATTTTCGTCGTGATGATGCGGGCGGCAAGATATTGCACGGCAGCCAAATGCTGTCCCTCACGCCCGATAAGAAGTCCGGAATCTTCGCTTTCGACTTTCACGAGAACGCGGTTTTCTTCAACGTTCACCTCAAGAGCGGTAATTTCCCCCACAATGGGACGGACAAGAGCGGTAACGGTTTCCCGCACCGTTTGCGTTAATTTTTCCTGGTCCAACTCAAGCAAATTGATACGCGGCAGCTGCACGCTTTCGTAATCCGCGCTGTTTTCAATAGTTGAATAGGCATGGTTCTGCGGACGTTTTGGCTGATAATAACGGGATTTGCGGTCTGTTTTATCATATTTTTCAAACTTGTCATAACGGGGGCGGTCCGTTTTTTA
>DONZ01000244.1 GCA_003512875.1 Desulfovibrio sp.
GTCAACACCGACAAAGCCAAGCAGTTGTCCCGCCAAATGCTTGTAGGGGTAAACCCGTTCGTATTCGGTGCTGAGCCCTATGCCCGGAAGATTGGTTTGCTGAACGGTGCTTGCTGTCGCATCATCGATTTTACGTTTGAGCCAAATGAAAGACCGGTCCTGCTTCAGGCGTTCCGCCAATTTTTTTTCGTCAAGGTCCAAGATAGGGGCGAGGGTTTTTGCGGTAAAATCGGGGTCGGAAATTTGTTTCGGGTGGGCGTAAATTGATTTCACTTCAACGCTTCGAGCCAAAATCTGTCCGTTTCTGTCATAGATATTGCCTCGTTTCGCTTCGACCAGCTGGGTCATCAAATGCTGTTTCGAGGACATGGCGCGAAGCTCCGGACCGATGACGATTTGCAGATAAAACGCTCTTCCCCAAAGGATAGCCCAAAGGATGATGAAAATCACGGCGACAACTTGAAACCGTACTTTTGAAATGTCGAATTGAAGCAAATGGTCAGTAACCCAGCGGTTTTTCATTGTTTTTCCCGCTGTTGTCTTTTTTGTGTTGGGCTTGTTCTTTTTCCGTCTTAAGCCCGTATTGTTTTGCTGTATTCTCATCATAACGAAAGCCTAATCTATCAACCGTCTTATTTGCCCAGGGTCGGCGATGCGCAGACCTAAATCTTTTGCTTTTTCATTCAAAACATAAGGGGAGAGCAGGCTGTCCCTTTCCACTTCAAGTTTTGTTATATGGGCTGAACCGTTATCAATTTCTTTTTGAAGTTTAAAAATTTCATATCCCAAATCATTGCGGGCTATGCTGATCCAGATAAGCGCGACGCCCGTCGCGAGGCTGAACAGCAAAGAGATAATCATGCATAAGCCCCATGCTCCGGAATTATGGATATGAACGGGAAGAGGGGTTTTGTTTTCTTGTTCTTCGTTCATAACGGTTATCCTATTTTTTGGGCTATACGCAGTTTTGCACTGCTTGCACGGGGGTTTGCAAGGCATTCTTCTTTTGTGGGAAGAATAGGTTTTTTGGTTAAAATTTCCGCTTGTTTTTCATGCTTGCAAACGCAAACCGGAATATGGGGCGGACAAATGCAGTCCGACGCCCATTCTTTGAATTTTTGCTTCACTATTCTGTCTTCCAAGGAATGGAACGTGATAATGGCGATGACGCCATGGGGAGCGACATGGTTTATGATGGTATCTAAAAATGTGTTGAGTTGGCCAAGCTCGTCATTGACGTACATACGTATCGCCTGAAATGTGCGTGTGGCGGGGTGGTTTCTTGCCGTGGCGCGCCACTTGGCAGGGTAGGCATGATAGATGATGTCCGCCAGTTCCTTGGTGTTTTCAATGGGTTTTTCCTGGCGCCTGTCAATAATGGCACGGGCTATGCGTCCTGCTTGGGGGTCTTCGCCAAGTTTTTCAATGACATGCTTCATGGTGGCGAAATCAGCTTTATTTACAAAACTATGAGCTGTTTCCGAATAAGGCTTCGCTTCTTTTTTTTGCAGATACCCCTTATCCATGCGCATATTGAGCGGACCTTCCTTGTGGTAGCTGAAGCCGCGCTCCGCAACGTCCAACTGCAGGGAGCTCACGCCCAAATCAAGCAGAACCCCGTTGAAAAGAGGATAGTCCATCGCAGGCAAAACCGTTTCAAAACCTGCATAGTCGCTTTCAAAAAGACGGCATTGTTCTTTATATTCTTTCAAGTTTTCGCCTGCACGGGCAAGCGCATCGGGATCCCTGTCCAATCCGCAAAGATTGGCTTTTATGCCGAGTTTGGAAAATTCTTCCAAAAGAGTTTTGCTGTGTCCCGCCAAGCCGAGAGTGCCGTCCAAAAACCAAGGATTTTGGCAGGCTTTGTTTTCCCGGCTCATTAAAGCTTGGATAACTTCCTGTAACAATACGGAAACATGTTTTGCGTTTCGAGCGGTTATCGTCATAGGGCAACTCTACAAGGCGAAATCTATTCCGCTGTCGTTGAGTTCATCGCTTACGGCATTGAAATCAATTTCTTCCATGCTTTGTTTAAGAAGGGTCGGATTCCAAATTTCAAAACGGTTGGTAAGACCTAATATGGTGATTTCTTTATCTAATTGCGCATATTCGCGATGTTCTTGCGAGAGCCGGATTCTTCCTTGGGCGTCAAGGCATTGTTCTTCGGCGCCGCCTATGAACAAACGGCGGAACGCCCGTACTTTGGAAGACGGATTTGCTATTTTGGTAAATTGTTCTTCCAATTTAAGCCAGTCAAGCCACGGATAGGCGACAAGGCAGCTGTCATAGGTTGTGACAACAACTTTTATTTCGCTTTTTTCGTCGGTTTTTATTTCAGAAATTTCGTTTTCTTTCATTATGGCATTAGCGGCATTTTGCGGAAGAAAAAGTGTGCTCTCGCTTTTTTGCATACGCAGAAGCAGACTTTCCCTGTATTCCGGGGAAAGCATGAAACGTCCTTTCGGGTCTAAGCTGC
The DNA here is from genome assembly GCA_003512875.1 of Desulfovibrio sp. GTDB lineage: Bacteria > Desulfobacterota > Desulfovibrionia > Desulfovibrionales > Desulfovibrionaceae > Taurinivorans > Taurinivorans muris. The sequence continues at coordinate 2,477 of DONZ01000244.1, forward strand.
GTTGTGTTCTTCCTCTGAAATTCATTTTAACCCACTTCTTACCACTTTTTTCCACTTTTTCATTATTTTTTAACTTTGTCAAGTTATAAATAAAATTTTTCTTATCTTATTATAATCATTTCATAAAATTTTTATTGGCAGTGATTGTCATAAAAAAACATATTGATATTCAATAATTACAAATGTTAACTCGACAACGGAAATAAAATTTTGTAAAATGAAAACAAATAAGGAGAAGATATGCGTACAAAAATTATTGCAACCATTGGTCCGAGTTCTGCAAATGAAGAAAAATTGCTTGCTTTGGCAAAAGCCGGGGTGAATATTTTTCGTTTGAATTTTTCGCATGGAAATAAGGATTTCTTTCATTCCGTTATTTCCGCCATACGCAATGTCCAAGAAAAGCTCGGAATCAATCTGACCGTATTGCAGGATTTGTCCGGTCCCAAAATCCGTATCGGTACCTTGGATGTCGACTCCTATCAAGTGCAGTTCGGGGATGTTTTTTATTTGGGAAAGGAAAAGGTTTCCGATACCTATCCTTTCATCCCTTTTGAATATGAGGAAGTGATAAAAGAACTTAAAATCGGTGAATCGCTTGTTTTGGCGGACGGTTCTTTGCAATTCACCGTAAAAGAGTGTTTGGGGCACGGGGTTTTGATTGAATCCCAAAGCTATGGCATCATCACCTCGCGCAAAGGGCTTGCCATTCCCAATAAGGCGATCAATTTGCCTGCGCTTACGGAAAAAGATATTAAAGATTTGGCTGTCGGCATTGAACTTGGGGTTGACGCTGTCGCTCTTTCTTTTGTGCAGACTCCTGAAGATGTCATTTTGCTCCGCTCCAAACTGAAAGAATTGGGAGCGGAAGAGCTTCCTATCGTTTCCAAGCTGGAACGGCAAATGGCCCTTGACAATTTGGACAGGATTATCGAGGAAAGCGATATGATCATGGTTGCAAGAGGAGATTTGGGGGTCGAATGTTCTCTCTCCCTTCTTCCTTCCATTCAAAAGCGTATCATCAAAGCCTGCAATCTTGCTGCGAAACCGGTCATTGTCGCAACGCAGATGCTTCTTTCCATGGTCCATGCCAACCGTCCGACACGGGCGGAAGTGACCGACGTCGCCAATGCGGTTTTAGACGGCGCTGACTGCGTCATGCTGTCGGAAGAAACGGCAATGGGTGAATATCCGGTCGAAACGGTAAGCTATATGCGAAAAATCACAGCGCAGGCCGAAGAGTATTTTTTAACGAATAATATTTTAAAAACGCCAGAATATAGTTGTGGTCTGCCGGAATTTTTGGCATACTCGGCTTGCTTGTTGGCGGAAAAAGCGAACGCGCATGCTTTGGTTGTTCATTCCCGTTCAGGAAAGAGTGCTTTTTATCTTTCTTCCTGCAGACCGAAACATGCCGTTTATGCTTTGACTTTGAGCAAAAATGTTTTGCATAAGATGAATTTTGCTTGGGGCGTGTCGCCGTATTTTGTTAAAGATTCGCAGGAACCAAGCCATTTGGTGCGAGTGCAGGATTTTGTCGATGAGTTCGCCCTTATTCCTCACGGAGCGAAAATTGTGTTCACCGTGGGAGATCAGCCTCCGCATTTACAAGCACAGGGAACAAACTTGGTAAAAATTTATACGAAACAGGCATAGGAAATGAATAAGAAGAAAACGAAAGAATCTATCAGCGAGGAATACTATCCTATCAGCATGGAAATCTTGCAGAGTTTTCCAAAATACCGTCCTAAGGTCGATTTATATATTTTTAAGGAAGATATTGCTCGGTTATATCCGATCGCCAAAAAAGATGTCCGGCTTTCCAATGAGCAATTGGAAGAAATATACCAAGCCTGCAAAGATGAAATTTTATTCGTTTCCCGCAGTGATCAGCATATTTATGTCGATTTGCTTTCAAAACAGGCGGAACTTGTTCTTTTCAACTCCAATCTGCTTGAATCCGAGATTGTGCAGATTTTAATGCAGGCTTTGGAAATGAGGCTTGGACTTTTGCTTGAACAGCCTTTGCCGGCTTATTATGAGCCGTTATACAAAGATGTCATGGTTTTTTGCGAATATATCTGGAAAGACACGAAGCGGATCAATGCTTTTGTGCCGAAAATAGAAACAAAGGAATTTAAAGTCGCCGCGCATGGCGTAACAACATTGATTATCGGGTGCTGGCTTTATTTAAAAACACGCAATGACGATACGAACAGGAAAAATTTTGAACGGCTGGCTCTCGGGCTGATTTTGCATAATATCGGTTTGTGCAAAGTTCCCGCCCATATCGTGTATAAAGATGCGCCGCTGAACAAGGAAGAAACTGAAAAATATCAAGCCCATGTGCGTCAGGGAGCGGCTTTGCTGAATAAATTCGGTTTGAGTCATGCGAGCATTATCCAAACTGTGGTGGAACACCATGAACGCAGTGACGGAAGCGGCTATCCCGCACATCTGACAGGAGCTAAAATTTCTGATAACGGCTGTATTTCGATAGTTGCCAATGCTTTTGCCGATTTAATCGTGTCAAAAAACGGAGTGCCGAGAGTGACGACCCTGGAAGCCACGAGGCAGCTTGTCAAAGACGCTTCCTTGCCTGTCGCCCTTACCGGAGTGCTTTTGAAAGCCTATGCGGACAGATATTTTCCTGATGTATGATGAAAAATTCGCAGGCTTTTTTCATGTTTGTTTTTGTATAATTAACTACGAGCGGTGTTGATAAAAAAATCCTCCCCCCTGCGGATATTTCAAGGGGGAGGATTTTTATCATTGCGCAAGCGCTTTTAAATAATTGTCGGTAATTTTTGAGTTTGCTTTCATTCTGTCGATTTCACGCGGTGAAAAATTGCCGTGTTCAATTGTGTAATCGATCATATCCGTAACGTATTGCTGTATTTTTCCGTTCGGAGCGAACATTTCCAGCTGTTCTTCGAGCGAAAAGACTATATGGCGTCGGATATCGAGTTTTGCTTGTGATTCGGGCAGATCATTTCCTGTCCATTCCTTGTAAAACTTGACATAGTCTTTTGCCAGAAGGCTGCTGTCGGTGTTTTTGATATGTTCCAAGCCTTTCATGTACATACGCAGGAAAGCGGTTGTCTGTTCCGGGTTTTTGTCTGCGAAGTTTTTATTGGCAAGCAAGAATACGTATTGCGTCAAGCCGCAGTCCAAGGCTTTTGCGGCTGTTTGAAACCCTTTATTTTCCGCTTCAAAAGTAAAGGGAGCCCAAAGGGTTATTATATCGCCGTCACCTCCTGTGAAGGCGCTTAATGCCGGTGTCGGTTCGCTTTCATGCAAAATGACATCTTTTTCCGATAAACCCAAGATTTTCAGCCAGTTCGATAAAAGGTAATGCCCCGATGTGTTTTTGGTGTACACTATTTTTTTATTTGCAACGGTTTCTGCCGAACCGTAAACGTTCGGAAAGAGCGGATTGTTTCCTTTTGTTTTCAGTATCGGGCTGTCTTTGCGCACGTAAACGGCATTTGAGGCGGATTCGTCATTGGCAACGGCGATGATATACACGTAGTCGCTTAATGGTTCAATCAAAGAGGGAACGGCTCCGCAGCCGGCAACGGACCAGTTTGTGGCGGCAAGGCTTTCAACGATGCTTTTGCCGGAATCAAACGGTATCATGCTCAGGTCAAAGCCTTGTTCCTTGTCCCAGCCGTTGTTTTTTGCATACCATGCAACGAAGGTTTCAAATTCTCCCATCCATGCGCTTGCAAGTTTCGGCAGTTCGGCGGCATATGCCGGAGCCGCGGTAAGAAGCATTGCCAAATGCAGGAAGGCAGCGATGATTTTTTTCATATTCATAGGTAAATAACTCCATTTCGGGTATTGTTTTTTGTTTACAACAACAGTTCCGGCAGGAACATGACAAATTGCGGAAACAGCGCCGTAATGAAAATGATCGCCCAAATTGTGAGAAGATACGGCAGTGAATGCAAGGCGACTTCTTCCAATTTCACGTTCGTTATTTTCATGGTGATAAAAAGATTGGCTCCGAACGGAGGGGTTAAGAAGCCAGTTTCACAGCAAACGACAAATAAAATTCCCAATTGGATGGGGTGGATTCCAAGAGCGTTGGTGATAGGCAAAAATACCGGTGCGAGAACCACGACCATTGCCAACGTGTCGGCGACGAATCCGCAGAGGAAGATGAATAAGGCGATGAGCAAAAGCGTGACGGAGGGATTTGTCGAAATCGAGGACATGAACGCCCCGACGGTTTGCGGAATTTGGTATAGGGTGAGCAAACGTGAAAACGCCATGGAAACGCCGACTAAAATTGTCGCCGAGCCGGCAAATGCGGAGGTTCGGATTAATGCGGAGGAGATATTTTTCCATGTGAGTTTGCGGTAAATGAACAAACCGACGAAAAGGGTCCAGATGACGCCTACTTCCGCAGCTTCCGTCGGGGTGAAAATGCCGCCGTAAATTCCTCCGAGAATGATGACAGGCGTGGCTAACGCCCATTTTCCCCGCCAAATGGATTTTAAAAGTTCCGTGAGGGAGAATTTAATTCCCGTTCCTTTGTAACCGCGTTTTTTCGCGATGATATAAGCCGTTATGCACATGGAAGTCGTCATGACGAAACCCGGAATGAAGCCTGCCATGAAAAGCCCTGCAATGGAAGTGTTTGCGACAACTCCGTATAAAATCAAAGGGTTGCTTGGCGGAATGAGAATGCCGAGCGTGCCGCCTGTTGCGGAAACGGCTGCTGCGTCGTCTTTGCGGTATCCTGCGCTGATCATTCC
>DONZ01000024.1 GCA_003512875.1 Desulfovibrio sp.
TATTGAAAAATCGGTTTTGTTGTTCATAGTCTTTCCAATATGAATAATGAAATTGAGGAAAAAGGATAAGGAAAGGGCGTTTTCTTTCCTTATCCGCACACTGCTAGTCTAAGCTTTTTTTACCTTGTAAAATGCTGTCGACCAAATTGACGCCATTGATGATTTCTTCTTTGAATTGTTTTTGGTCGAGGTAGACAATATCGATTTTAACTTTTTTGAATTTTTCGATAACTTCGGGGTCTTCCAAAGCTTCTTTCACTAAATCCGCCAAGATTGCGATCTTGTCATCGGAAACTTTGTTTGAAGCCAAAAATCCGCCCCAAGATGAAACGCTGATCCAATTTTTGTCTTCAGGAGTCATTTGGTCCCGATAAATTTCTTCAAAAGTCGGTGTATCGGGAAATTCAGGATTGCGTTCCGTTCCGGCAATGGCGATCACGGTAAAATCTCCTGATTCCGCGTAAGGGGCGATATTGGCGGGAATGCCAATGCCCGCTGTGATGTGTTTTCCAAGCAGGGCGGTGCTTACTTCATGGTTGCTGTTGTATGCTATGTGCCGTATTTTTAAATCTTCATGAAAACGGTTTAATATTTTTGTAAAAAGCAAACGTTGATATGAAATAGCCGCAGTTGTGGCGAATACCGTATTTTGCGGATCTGTTTTCGCCTTTTCCATGAAATCCGCTAAGGTTTTGATGCCGGAATCCTTATGCACAGCCATGGTAGCCGGCAGTGTGGTCACTTGGCAGATAGGTTTTATGCTGTTGATGTCATAACCGACATTGGAAATCTTAGGGGTTGTTGAAATGACGCTGAATGTCGGGAATGCGATGGTGTATCCGTCAGGTCTTGCGCGCAGGACGTCGTTCATGCCGATAGCTTGGGATCCTCCGGGTTTGTTGATGGCATTCACATTTATTTTGTGTTTTTGCAAAAAGTAATCGCCTAAGATTCTTGCCGCAATGTCCATGCTTCCGCCGGGACCGAAAGGAACGACGATATTGATCGGTCTGTCATAGGGATAGGCGGCTTTTGCTTCGTTTGCTGAAACGGAACACAGGATCGCCAAGCCGCAAAGGGCGCTTGCCAGAAGTTTTTTCATAAATCCTCCGATGTTGTTTTTTACGCGACAGTAAGCGTATTTTGGGTTGTTAAAGGTTTTAAAAGCAGGGTCAAGAGGAAGCAGCAGGAAAGGATGACGATAAAAATCAGATAGGCGGCATCGTATGACCCGAAAAATGAATAACTGAAACCGACAATGAGAAATCCCAACGCTTTCAGAATGACAAAGGGGGAAACAGCCCTGTATGTGCAGATGAAGCGTTCTTTGCCGAACAGATATGCCGTTATCGAAGGCATGACAGCCCAGGAACCGCCGGCGGCAAGTCCGAAGCAAACCGTAAAAATAAGGATGACGGCAAGGTTTGCGGGGATAAATAATAAAAACAGCGCGCCGATATGGAACAAAACCAAAATCCTTGTTACGAGGACAGGGCAGATTTTGTCGCAAAGCCAGCCCCAAAGGTATTTGGCAATGGCGCAAAAAAAGGCTGTAAGACACATCAAAGCCATGGCGGTGAACGATTCTATGCCGACATCGGTAAAGCGCAGTTTCAGCTGACTGAGAACACTGCTGGATGACATGAGCATGAAACCGAACGTGAACCCTATGTAATATATTTCGGGATATTGCAAAACCGTTTTCAGCGGAATGAAAACTTCATTCCTGATTTCTTTTTTTCCGTTTGCGAGGTTGTCCGCATGCAGTCCCATGTCGGACGGCTTTTCAACGATGAGGAAAAGGCAAACGGGCACGAAACATAAAATGATTATTCCGTATAGTATCCATGTCAGTTTAACATTCGTGTATTGTATCGAAATCATTAAGAGAAAAGGAAGGACCGCGCCCGCCAGCGAATTGCCGATATTGCAGATGCCGAAAGCCCTGCCCTGGAACCGGCTGAACCATTTGTTTATTAAGATATTGGCGCTGACACCGCCGAAAGCTTGGCCGGATATCCATGTCAAGATAAACAGCAGTCCGAAGACATACAAGTTATCCGTTATTCCCATGCCTATTGCGCAGAGCCCGCCGAGCAGCGCGCCGGCGGACATGATCAGCCGTAAAGGAATACGCAGGGCTAACGAAGAAAATACAGGCATGCTGAACGCCCCGAACAATGCCGCAAAAAACATGATTGTGCTGATGTCCGCCCTTGTCCAGCCGTAGAGCGCGTTCAAAGGTTCGATAAAAGCGTTCATGATGTAAATGGTGGAGCCCTGCAACAGGAAATTTCCTGCCGAGCTCAGGAGGGTTATTTTCCAACCGTAGAACATGTTGTCACCAGCGTGTGTGGGATATTTCTTATAAAAGCAATTTGCGTGCCATTTTATTTTTTTATATAATACATTGAAATTATTTGATAATATATTTTTATGCGGCTGTTGACATATGTCCGGAATATGGATATATCCAAAAAATGGATATATATGTCCAATATTTGGATATGGAGTGTGTATGGCGGAATTGAAAAAAATAAATGAGAGCATTGTGGAGCTTTTTAAAAATTGCTCGGAATTTTCGCGGAACGAAACAAGGGACGCGGAAGTATTGATTGAAAAATACATGGAATTGATCAACGCCCGCACTCCGGAATTGTTTTTAAAGCAATTCAACAGCCCTGTGCAAAGGGAGTATTCGGAATTTGACGTATTGATTTTGTCGATTCATGAAATAATGGCGAAAGAACTGGAGGAAATAGAAAAGTTATTGGTGCGGGTTGAAAATGCCGTCAGTTCGTTTCAGGATATCGGTTACTCGCTTTTGCAGGAAATCATGGAAAGGCTGTACGCGTTTGGAATAGTCTTATCCGTTTGCAATATCGGTGAAAAATTAAAAATTTTGGACATGCTTTATAGGATTTTCGGAATAATTTTATATTTCAGGATAACGCAGCATGCCTATTTAATAAGGTTTGCGAAAATCTTATTGAGCCACTGCGGGCAAATCAGAAAATCATATATATTGTTTCTGGAAATTTTATTGCATTTGATTGAAAATTTTGATTTCAGAAATATTGCCGCCGTCGATTCCTATTTATTGAAATTAAACGGCATTGAGGCCGAAACTCAGGAAGAATTGTCGTTTCTGCTCTTGCTCAAAGGATTATTGAATTATTATCGGGGAAAAATGAATATTCTGATAGATATTTACGAGCAATACGTTTTGCTTTCGCCCCATTCGTATGTTTATTTGAATGAATATTTTTGCCTGAAAGTCAGCCTTGGCGCCATGACGCTGTCTGATTTCAGTTTTTCCTATGGCATTATCCAGTCGTTTAGGATTGCAGCCAAGTATAAGGAAAGAAATCATGTCGCCATCCGCTGGCTGAGCCATTTGGCTTTTTTGGTTTTGCATAAGCGTAATTTCGTTATTGCAAGGCAATGTATCCAGGAAACCGAAAAACTGGTAAAAAATGTTTTTGCGAATGTTCCTGCGAGTTTTATCCGCCGTGCAAAAGCCTATTACTGGTATTTGCAGGAAGATTACAAGAAAGCCGTGCAGATTTTGAATGAAGATTCCGAGCGTTCCTTTGTCGACGGAAAATTCATCGCTCCCATGACGGACCCGAGAGTGATGGAAATGATGTATGATTTGCAGATAGCCAAAGGTTTTGATTTGGGCAATTACAATGTTAAAAATTTAATAGACTATTACCTTGCGGATATTTCGTGCGTTACCCGCGGAATTGCGTATTATTGGCTCGCTCTTTTGGCAAAGGAGGAAAAAGAGAAAAAAAATAATTTGGAAAAGGCGTTTGAACAGATTTGCCAAACCGGCTGCATTCGGTTGATTGAACAAATCGGCTTTGCATTGTTATCCTGCCTTTCCGATAATGAAAAAATTCCTGTGCGGGAAAAAATTGAATATTGGCAATTGAAAAAAAACAGTTACGCGTCTTCAGCCGACAACGCCCCTTTTTATTCGACGTACAATTGCCTCAATATGTTGCTGGCAAGCAAGAACAATGCGCAGAATTATTTTAATATCCAGCATTTTTTGCTTATTTTGCAAAAGGAATTGGGGGCGCAGCGCGTAGCCTTTTTTGAAGTGGACGAACAAAAGGAACTTTGTTTGGGAACAATAAATATCAGCAGCATTGAGATTGAGAAATTCTCGCTGAGCGTTATCAAAAACAAGGTGATGGAATATTTGACGAGCAAAACGTCAAGTCCGGAATATTATTTGGTTTCCGATTGTATCGGAATTTTTTGTTTTTCAAAAAACAAATGCTCAACCTATGTGCTTTATTTGGAAAATGATTTGAAAGACGGCATTTTTTTGAGTTTTAATGATATTGAGAAAAAAGCGTTCTCATGGTTTTTATATTGTTACATACGGAGCAATGTCAGCAGATTTCAGCAAAATTCCATTGCCAGCTCCTATCATTCGGTGTTCAAATACAAAACGGAATTGGAACCCTTTTGGGGCGATGACATGGTTTTGGTTTTGGAAAGAGTGCGCAATATCGCATATACTGATATTTCCATTCTCATAACCGGAGAAACGGGCGTCGGCAAGGAACAGCTGGCTGTATACATTCATAAGAACAGCCGTGCGGACATGCCTTTCATTTGCGTGCATTTGGCGTCAATTCCTTTGGAATTGTTTGAAAGCGAACTTTTCGGGCATGAAAAAGGCTCTTTTACCGGTGCCTTGCAGCAAAAAAAAGGCGTTTTTGAGCTGGCGCACAACGGAACCTTGTTTTTGGACGAAATTGCCGATGTTCCGATGCAAATGCAGATAAAGCTATTGCGGGTCCTGCAGAATAAGAAGTTTAACCGTGTCGGGGGCAATGAGCCTATTTTTTCTGACTTCCGCTTAATTGTGGCGACCAATAAAGATTTATGGAAAGAAGTCACGCGGGGTAATTTCAGGGAAGATTTATATTACCGCATTTCCATGGTGACCATATTGATTCCGCCTCTGCGCGAACGGAAAAAAGATTTTCCGTTGCTCGTACAGCATATCCATTCATGGTATTGCACGAAATACAATAAGGAAATCGGGAGGATAAACAAAACCGATTATCAAAAACTCTATGAATACGACTGGAAAGGAAATATCAGGGAATTGTGCAGCGTGCTTGAAAAGTATGTTGTGCTTGGAGAGATTGAATTTCATAAGGAAGGGACGGAAAGGGACATTGATTGTGATGCTGCGCCTGGTTTGCCGAAAAAAAGCGTAAGTCCTTTTGCCGGAGATAAATTGGTATCGCTGGAAGAGTTGGAAAAACAGTATATCGCCCATGTGCTTGAAAAAACAAACGGAAAAATTTACGGAAACGGCGGTGCGCTGGAAATATTGAAAATGAAAAAATCGACTTTTTATAACCGCTTGGAACAATATGGAATAAGGTTGAAAAATACGGCAGCGCAATGAAAAGCGATTTTGTTTTTCTTCGCTGAAAGGCGCTGGGGCTTGCGTTTGCCGCCGGCAAGATTATTGCTGCAAAGGGGCTTGGCAAAATTTTTTTTGTATGTTTTTATGCATGGGCTTTTATATGGAAAATAGACAACCTGCTGGTTTTGTAGCTAAAACGGTGTTGCTGAAAGCACCGGGGATTTTTCTTACATTTACCTATTAATAATGCAAGCAATGTGGGTATGGAAAAATTATTTTCTCCATGGAAAGAAAATTTGCTTATGCGGCAAATCCGCTTATTCTTTTTAGAGCAAAGCAAACAATAAAAGCCTTTGCCGTTATGAAATGAAAAATCAAATCCCGAAAACGCATTGTTCGGTGAAATCGTTAGGGGGCAAAGTGATTTTGCAGGCCTGCAAGAAGAACTCGTCCTCCTTTCGCAGGAGTTTTTTCGGGGCGTATTTCGTATCGCCGACAAGGGGAAAGCCGGAAGAGGCGAGCTGAACGCGTATTTGATGTTTGCGTCCCGTGTATATGCCTATTTCAACAAGGCTTTTGCCATTTTTCACCTCAAGGCATTTGAGGCTTGCAAGGGCTATTTGGGCTTTTTGCATTGGCTTTGTACCGTATTTGCTGATGATATCCTCTGTTTCCTTCCTATTTGCCGCATGGCGGACGAAAAACACTTCTTCTTTTTGTTTTTCCTCGTTATGGTACAGATAGTGGCAAAGAAAAGGGGTGTTTCGCGCGAAATCGGCAATATCCCCGTAAACCCATGCCCGGTATATTTTTTTGGCTTCATGTCGGACTGCCTGCCGCAGGCTGTTTTCATCACTTTTCATGCATTCCGTGAGAAAGCGCAAACTTTGATAGGTCTTACCGATAAGAAGAATGCCTTGTGTTTCTTTGTCGAGCCTGTGGGCGGGGGCGGGAACGAAGTTTGCAGCGCTGTAATATTCTTTCAATATGTCCGCGATATTTTCTTTCTGTCCTGTGCCTCCTTGGCAGGCAATTCCCCGAGGTTTGTCGATAATGAGAACATGCTCGTTCTCATAGATAACGGGAAAGGGAAATTCCTTTACCGTCTTTTTGGGAAGTGTGTCTGCACGGTTCGGCGCAAAGGGCGGAATACGGATTTCATCGTTTTCATGGACAATATCAAAAGCTTTCGCCCGTTTTTTGTTGATACGCACCTGCCCCGTGCGTATCCAACGGTGGATTTCATTATTTTCCGCATGCAGGCTGCGCTTTAAAAAATTAAAAAGTTTTTGCCCGCCGGCTTGTGCTGTGACAAGAAGGGAATTTGCCATTACACGAGAAAATCGATAAGCGGTTTGCCTAGGACTATGCTGACAAGCTGGGCGGTGTACAGGCCGTATATGCCGAGCATGACAATGCCCTCGAAGCGGGAAATAATGCCTTGATGTTGTTTTCCGACACGCATTCCGAAAAGAAAAAGGGAAAGGGTGAGGATGATATTGAGGGGCATATCGCGGACAATGACGCCGTGTTCCACGGGCAGGGGGCAGATAACGCCGGCAATGCCGACAACAGCCAAGGCGTTGAAAAAGTTTGAACCGATAATATTGCCGATGACAAGGGCGTGTTCGTTTTTTCTCGTGGCGGCTATGGCTGAGGCGAGTTCCGGCAAGCTTGTGCCGACGGCGACAATGGTCAGCCCGATGATGATGTCGCTAATACCGATGAATGTCGCAATGCCCACAGCTCCCCAAATAAGCAGGCGGGAACTGGCGATAAGCAAAATCAAGCCGGCAAGAAGCCAAAACACGGCATTTTTCATCGGCATAATTTCCGGTTCATCTTGTTTTTGGTGCAAAACCTCCTGACAGGGCTTGTTGCGCTTTTCTTCGCGCATGCTTGCGGTAATGCTGAAATACATGATACAGACAAAAAGAACGAGCATGAAAACGGCTTCAGGGCGGGAAATGAAGCCGTCCCAAAGCAAATAATAAGAAATAAGCGTCGCAAAAAGCAAAATCGGGATTTCGCGCACCATGACATTGCGTTCAATGACGATAGGGCGGATAATGACAGTAAGCCCTAAGATAAGAGCGACATTGGCGATATTGGAGCCGTAAGCGTTTCCGAGGGCTATGCCGGGATTTCCTCCGAGTGAGGCGAGGGCGGAAACAAGCATTTCAGGGGCGGATGTTCCGAAGCCCACAATGATAATGCCGACAAGAAGCTTAGGCATGCCCAAGCGTGTCGCCACCGCGGACGAGCCGTCAACGAATTTGTCCGCGCTCCACATAAGAAGATATAAGCCGACAAGAAGCGCAATGCCAAAATACAATAAATCCATGGTGTTCTCCGGAATAGCGGGTATGAAAGGAAGTGCCGCCTGCGGCAGTTCCCTCGCATTTCATTTAGGGGAAGAATAGCATTGCAAAAAAAATTAGGCAAGTTTTTTATTTATTTGTTTCGCTAAGAAAAAAATCTCCCTCGGTGTTCCAACGTTCTTTTTTCGGTATGCCGGATTGTTTTTCGCTGGTTTTTGATAACGCCCCTGAAATAAGAAAGACCGCTGTACAGCGGTCTTTGAGGCTTTTTATGAATTTTTCAATTACATGCTTTTGGCAACCATTTTTGTAAGACGTACCAATTGGTTGGTGAAGCTTGCTTCGTTATCGTACCAAATAATGACTTTCGCCATATTGCCTTCAATAACGGAAGTCAATTCGGCGTCAACGACCCCGCCGTGGGTGTCGCCGTTGAAGTCAATGGATACGAGCGGTTCTTCGGTGTAGCCGAGATTGTCTTTCATCGCACCTTGGGAAGCTTTTTTGAGCGCGGCATTGATTTCTTCGACAGTTGCCGGTTTTTCAAGGGTGACAGTGAAATCGACAATACTTACGTTAGGTGTCGGAACACGGATAGCCATACCGTCGATTTTGCCTTTGAGTTTCGGATAAACAAGACCTATGGCGCGGGCGGCTCCGGTTGAAGTCGGGATCATGGAAACGGCGCAGGATCTTGCACGGCGCAAATCTTTGTGGGAACCGTCTAAAATGCGCTGACTCATGGTATATGAGTGGATCGTGGTCATGAGACCTTTCACGATGCCGAAGTTTTCGTCGATAACCTTTGTTGCGGGAGCGAGGCAGTTTGTCGTGCAGGAAGCGGCGGAAATGACTTGGTGCGCAGCAACGTCATAATCGCTGTCGTTCACTCCCATAACGATTGTCGCGTCGGCTTCCTTGGTCGGTGCGGAAACAATAACTTTTTTCGCACCGCATTTGATGTGGTCCATCGCCGCGGTTTTGTCTTTCATCTTACCGGTGGTTTCAATAACCAAATCAATGCCGAGTTCGCCCCATTTCCATTCGCCGAGAGGGTCGCGGGTCACTTTGATTGTTTTGCCGTTTACAATGATCCCTTCTTCGCAGGCTTCAACGGGATAAGGAAAATGCCCGTGGGTGGAATCGTATTTTAAAAGATGGGCCAAGCCGGCATTGTCGGCACGCGCGTTGATAACGGCGACTTCAAGATCATTGCTGTCCGCAAGGAGGCGGACAAGATAACGGCCGATACGACCAAAACCGTTGATACCAATTTTTTTAACAGCCATAATTTTCTCCGGAATTTATTATATTTTGTTGGAAGAACCTAAAACGTTCTTGATTTTATGTTGAACCATGGTACGGACCGCTTCACGGGCGGGTTTCAAATAGGAACGGGGATCGAACTCTTCCGGTGATTCGGCAAGCTGGCGGCGGATATAAGCCGTCATGGCAAGGCGGATGTCAGAGTCGATATTGATTTTGCAAACCCCCATGGAAGCCGCTTTTCTGAGCATTTCTTCAGGAACGCCTTTGGCGGAGCCGAGTTTCGCTCCGTATTTGTTCGCCATTTCGACAAATTCCTGAGGAACGGAAGATGCTCCGTGCAGAACAAGCGGATAGCCGGGAAGAAGTTCAGTGATTTTTTCAAGACGTTCGAAATCAAGTTTCGCTTCGCCTTTGAATTTGTATGCGCCGTGGCTTGTACCGATGGCGATGGCAAGGGAATCGCAGCCGCTTCTTTGAACAAATTCAACGGCCTGATCCGGGTCCGTGTAAACGGATTTTTCAGCGGAAACATGTTCTTCAACGCCTGCCAGCTGTCCAAGTTCGGCTTCAACCCAAACCCCTTTGTCATGGGCGTAATCGACAACCTTTTTGGTTATGGCGATGTTCTCTTCAAAGCTGTGGTGGGAACCGTCTATCATAACGGACGTGAAACCGCCGTCGATACAGGCTTTGCAAATTTCAAAATCAGCGCCGTGGTCCAAATGGACAACCATGGGAAGATCATTTTCCTGAAGAGCGGCTTCCGCCAATTTCATGATGTAAGGCTGACCCGCATATTTTCTTGCTCCCGCAGAAACTTGCAGGATGACAGGGGATTTTTCTTCCGATGCCGCCTGCATGATACCTTGTATGATTTCCATGTTATTGATGTTGAACGCACCAACAGCATAAGACTCGGCATACGCGCGGGCAAACATTTCTTTTGGTCCGACTAAGGGCATAGTTCCTCCAAGAATACTTATTAAATGATGATTAATCATACTATAAAGTGAAATTTTTGGCAATGTGAAAGCTGAAAAAATAAAAATTTCCTTGGACGGGGCGATTTTTAAGGATTTGACGAAAGCAGGCATCTATGCAAAAATACCCGTTCAGCATTTAAAAGCATACATGAGGAATAAGCATGCAGAGGATTTGCATAAAAAATATTCAGACAGATGTCCAAATCGGTGAAAGTATCTGTTCCGTTTTTTTAGTCGGTTCCGCTCAGAAGTCGGAAGGACGCAACGGACCTTTTTGGTCCGTGAAGCTTCGCGACGCAAGCGGAATTTTGGAAGCGAAAATTTGGTCGCCTCTCAGTCAGAATGTCGGGGAACTGAAAGCGGGTGATTTTATCGAAGTCAGGGGAAGGACTTCCCTTTTTCGGGAACAGCTGCAATTTACGATTGAGGCGCTCCGTTTCGTGGAAGATCCGGAAGAATTGGATATGAGCGCGTTTATGCAGACTTCCGCAACGCCGCCCTCTGAAATTTTAGCCCAAATCGAAGAATGCGTCGATCAGGAAATACGCTATGCCCCTTGGAGGGATTTTTGCAAAAATGTGCTGGGCGACGCAAGGATACGGGCGAAACTCCTGCTTGCTCCTGCCGCGAAATCCGTCCACCATGCCTATGCGGGCGGACTTTTGGAACATATGTTTTCCGTGGCGGGTCTTTGTCTGAAATTATCCGATCATTATCCCGAATTGGACAGGCAAACGCTTTTTGTCGCGGCGCTTTTTCATGATATAGGCAAACTGGATGAACTTTCCGGCGGAATTGCCAATGATTACACTGACGAGGGAAAAATGCTCGGGCATATCGTTCAGGGCATACTTATGCTGAAACCTTTTTTGGATAAGGCAAAAGTCGATCCCGTCCTTGCTTTGCATTTTGAACACTTGATTTTATCCCATCACGGTGAGCCGGAGTTCGGCGCGCCGCGCGTTCCCCTCAGCCCCGAGGCGTTTTGTCTGCATTATGCCGACAATATGGACGCAAAATTGGCGCAGTGCCGTGAAGCGTTCAGCCAGACGCCGGAAAAAGAAGAAGGCGCGAACCAGGAAATAGCATGGTCCGCATGGGTCGGTCTGCTTGGCAGGAGTTTGTGCAGGATGCCGCAAACCCCGAAACAAAAAGAGAAGGAAAAAACAAAAAAGGAACCGAAAGAAAAACAATGTTCCTTAATGGGATTTTTTACTGAATAGGGGATAGTATGGCAGGTTTGTTCATCAGCCTCGAAGGAGTCGAAGGCGCAGGAAAAACAACGCTTATTCAAAAAATGGTCGCTTATTTCGGGCGCTGCGGCAAAGAAGTGCTGCTGACCCGCGAACCCGGCGGAAGCGAACTGGGAAAAAAGCTTCGCGGCATTATTTTAAATGCCGAAGAAAAAATTTGCCCTACGGCGGAATTGTTGCTTTTTTTGGCGGATAGGGCGGAACATACGGAAACCTGCATCGCTCCTGCGCTGGCACAGGGAAAAATCGTTTTATGCGACCGTTTCATTGACAGCACCGTCGCTTATCAGGGCTACGGGCGGGGCATGGACATTGAGCGGCTTAATATGCTGAATGCGCTTGCTACAAACGGTTTGAAGCCTGATTTGACCATTTTGCTGGATCTTGACCCTGAAATCGGTTTGGCTCGTGCGACAGCCAGAAATATTGCGCAGAACCTCACTGTCAGCGAGGGGCGTTTCGAGGCGGAAGCTCTGGAATTTCATCAAAAAATACGGACGGGCTTTTTGACCATAAGCAGGCGGGAAAAACGTTTTTTGGTTATGAATGCCGCACAGGACGCAGACGCTGTTTTTGCCGATGTATTAAAAGCGCTGGAGCGTTTGCTGGAAGAAAAAGAGTCCGAATAGGAACTTGCCCGCCAAAGCATAGAAAATTTAAAAAAAGACAAAAAATTTAAAAGCGGTGTATGATATTGCTATTGTGTGCCGGAAAGGGGCGTGTTTTTCACGTCTAATTATTTTACAGGCGGGGCGGTTTCAGTGAACATGCCTACGGATTGAATTGTGCAAGCATGTTGCTGATGTTGTCATTCCCTTTATTTTCAGTGCGTCCGTCTGTTTTTCGGCTGAATTATGCTCTTTGTTTTTCACGGTTTTCACAATATGGGGATTTTTCAGGCACAGCTTAAGATATGCAGGCGGGCTCTTTCTTTTTGAGGGAGGGCGTATGCGGGGTGAGGAACGCCGCATTTCGGACTGCATTTCTGATTGTTCGCGGGATTGCGCGGGCGCTTGTTGCCGGAATTGGACAAAAGGCTGTCCGTTAAGGAGCTTACCGCAAAATTGGGATGATCTTGTCCGGTTTATTATGAAAATATCCATTCTTGTTTTGTGCGAAGCGCCTTATCGTTTTTTTTAACCGTTCGTTTTGAGTGGAGGTCAGAAAAAGGAACAGCCTAATCTTTTTTGAAAACAAGCCGAAAAAGAATAATGAGTTTTTTTATTAAAGGTTTGGTGGATTATGAAGAAAACGGTTCTTTTTTTTCTTGCAGGTTTTTATTTCGTGTTTCCGGTTTCAGCGCAAACGAGCCAAGGTGTCAAAACGGCGGACAGTCCCGTGCAGGTGACGGTCAATATCAATAATACGACTTCCGCACAAGGAAATACCCAAACAACAACTATTGACAATACCCAAAATCAAAGCGGAGCAAGTGCGACCGCTGTCAGTCAGAAAGGGCTGGATACGGCAAATCCAAGCGCCGGCACGTCCCTCTTCGGAAATTATGCGTCTTCACCCTATCAGAGCGATATTCGGGTGGAAATGCTTCGCAATACCGTATGGGGCTCTCTTGTTCCCCGTAAAAAACTGTATCAGGACCCTGCGAAGGGAAAATATCCTGCACGGTATTATTCGGGTGCCGGATCAGCAGCACAATCCGCAAAGGCGCGGTCAACGGCAGCGCTGCCGGTGAATGCGCAGTTGAACGATACGCAAACGCCGAAGGCAAATTCCGCTGCACAAAAAACAATACTTGTCGAACAAAAAGACGGACAGCTTTGTATTCCTCTTGCGCAATTTGAACAAAAAAACGAACAAAAACCGACACCGGAAGCGGGCGGTTCAAATTCTTCCGCGTTTTATACCCCAAGCTCCCCAAGTTCTGTAAGCGGTATGACGGATACAAATCTCACCAATCGGAATATGCGGAATATGGGGTCCGCTTCTTCCGCCAGTACCGTAAGTCCTGCAAATACAAATGCCGTAACGGGACCCGCTTCCAACGCTTCTTTGTTCGGAACCGCGCAAAATATTTCAGGGCAAAATTCTTCAGCGTCCAATCCGTTGGCGCAAGACCCGTTGGTGCCGCAGGTTCCCGCGGGAAAATAAACGTTCCGGGCGGAATGCCGCATGATGTTGAAAATAAAAAGGATAAAAATATAAGCCAATAAAATCAATATATTATAATTAAATAAATTAATTTGAATACGGAAAAAAATGTGCTATAAGGTATCTTGAATTTCAAAAAGGTTTATATGAATATGAAAAAAATCCTTTTCTTTGTTTTTTTGTTTTGCGTTTTGTTCCAAACACCCGCCCGAAGTGCGACAATGGTTGATATTTACGGACCGGGGCAAAATATTGTGAATTTAAGCATGGCGAAGCCTTTAACCGCCCCGATGACGGAGGCGAAGGCCTTAGGGGCTGTGCTCGACAATAAGATCCGGTATAACCTGTCGTTTTTGCCTTTTATGAATTTGGTTCCCGATGTGAATATCTTAGGGGGAACTTTGCTTGACGCGTGGAGCGGTGCGAATTTGGATTTCCGCCGTTTCCAAATCGGCGGAGCCGATCTGCTGATTACAGCGTATTGGGCGAATGGCGATAAAAACGGCAGCAAGGTTGAACTGCGGGTTTTTGAAACGTTTTCAGGAAAATTTATTTTCGGGAATGCTTATAATAACATCACCGAGAAAGAAGTTGAAGCCGTTGCGGATAAATTTTGCGCGGATTTGATGAAAGCTTTGACCGGAAGCGGTGATTTCTTCCTTTCAACTTTGACTTTTGCGAAAGATGAAAATAAAAATAAACGGGATATTTGGATTGTTTCTCCCACAGGAAAAAACCTCAGGCAAATCACTTCGCTGAAAGGCATAGCCATGTCCCCGGCATGGTCGCCGGACGGGCGCTATATCGTGTTCAGCCATATTGATGACGGTTCGCACGCCCTTGGTGTCTGGCAAAGCGCCAACGGCAGAGTCCAGCGTATCCGTTTTCCGGGAAATACGGTGATCGGTCCGAGCTTTATGCCCGATAATAAAGTTGCCGTGAGCCTTTCTTCCGGTTCGCAGCCGGATATCTATCTTCTTGATCATCGTTTCAGACGGGAACGTGTGCTTGAAGACAGCGCTTCCATTGACGTTTCCCCTACGTTCGACCATAGCGGAACAAAAATGGTTTTCACTTCCAACCGCTTGGGAGGACCGCAAATTTTTCTGAAAGACTTCAGCACAGGAACGGTAACAAGGGTGAGCAAAACAGGAACATACAATACGGAACCCGCAATCAGCCCCGACGGCACCGTTGTTGCTTACACAAAGGGAACGGCGCAGGGGCACAGGATTTTTGTGCATGACCTTGTCACCGGCATTGAACGCCAAGTAAGCTTCGGACCGGGGCGTGACGAACAGCCTTCTTTTGCTCCTGACAGTTACTTCTTATCCTTTGTTTCCAACAGAACGGGAGTGAAACAGATTTATTTGATCACCCGCCATGGAGGAACTGCGAAGCATGTGCCGACCGGCAACGGAAATGCATATTTTCCTCGTTGGGGAAAAATTCCTCAATAGGTTTGAAAAATTTATCCCCTTTTGTTCGGATTGGAGCAAAAGGGGATTTTTTTATATGCGGAACAAGAAGGAAAAATGATGGAGCAGGAAGAACGGCTTGATTATTTGATAGGGTATTTGCAGAAACACGGTTCAGCCTTGCGTTTGCCTGAAGCCAAAACCCTCGAGGAGAAAAAAACATATTTCAGGGCGCTTATGAATGTTTGGGAAGTTCAGCCGCTTACGGAAGAATTTCTCAATATTCAAGACAGGTATCTGCAAGAAGAACTGAAGTCGAAACCCGTGCGCAAAATGCAGGATTTAATACCCGTGCAAAAGAATTTGTTTGTTTGGCAAGGCGACATCACTTTGCTTGCGGCCGATGCGGTAGTCAATGCCGCCAATAAAAGTTTATTGGGGTGTTTTTTGCCTTTGCACAAATGTATAGACAATGCCGTTCACTCTTTCGCGGGTTTGCAATTGAGGGCGAAATGCTTTGAAATTATGCAGGCACAGGGAAGAGAAGAAGAAACAGGGCAGGCAAAAATCACGCCCGCTTATAATTTGCCCAGCCAATATGTCATTCATACCGTAGGTCCTATCGTCGGGCAAAAATTGACGGCGCAGGACGAGGCGTTGCTGTGCTCTTGCTATCGCTCCTGCATGCGCTGCGCTGCTGAGCAAGGTTTAACAAGTATCGCATTTTGCTGTATTTCAACAGGGGAGTTTCATTTTCCCAATCAAAGGGCGGGAGAACTTGCCGTACAAACGGTCAAAGCATGCCAAAGAGAATTTGCTCGGGACATGAACGTTGTTTTCAATGTTTATAAAGATATTGATATGGATATTTATATTGAATTATTGCGAGAATAAGTTACAAAAACCATAAAGTTAATAAAATGAACTGGCAGATAACCGTTTTTTAGCGGTAAATGCAATCAAGAGTGATTTATGGATTGGTTGAAACGGTATATTTTTTCATACGTTTTAATTGTATGAGAAAATATTGTGAAAGTAAAACGAAACCGCTTTGAAATCATATGAAAACCATTACGGGCAAAGCCCATGACGTTTCACATAAAAGGAAAAATAATTCTCATCAAAAAATAATAACCAATACTGAACCGACATAAAAAAATATCCGGAAATGCTCTTGAACAAGGAAAATTGCTTGGCGGACATGTGATTTTAATATTCTGACCACATGAAAAAACAGCACGGCTGAAAAACTATGCTGTTTTTATTATTTATTGGCAGGCACACAGAAAAAATTTCTTATATCTCGATTGGATTGCAACGTTATTTAATAGTATCCGCAAAGTTTACGAATTGCTTGCCAAGGCTGTCTGTGTCGATTCCGTAGGCTTTGCGCAATTCTTCGACCGGTCCGTGTTCCGCAAACGTATTGTCAGGCAAGCCGATACGCAGTATTTTGCAAGCACCCAGCAAATCATTGTCTGCAAGAAATTCAAGGCAAGCGGAGGAAAATCCGCCGGCACGGCAGTTTTCTTCGACAAAAACAAGCCCTTTGTAAGCCGCCGCAAGCTCTTTCAACTGTTCTTCGGGTACGGGGCTTATCCAGCGGGCGTCAAAAAGGCTGATGTTTTTGCTCGGTAAAGCCTTGATAACCGTTTTGCAGGGGTGCACCCTATGGCCGACGGCAAGAACGCAAACGTCTTTTTGTTCCGCTTCAATGAGCATATCGCCCTTGCCTGTTTTCAAAAGTTTAAATCCTTCATGCTTGGCGATTTTCGCATGCGTCGGCATTGCCGGGTAACGGATGGCGACAGGGGAATTGAGCTGCAGGGCTGTATAAAGGCAGTCGGGCAAATCTTCCTCATCTCTCGGGGCGAGTACCGTCATATTGGGAATGGAACGCAGGTAGGTCAAGTCAAAAACCCCATGGTGGCTGGCTCCGTCTTCTCCCACAAGTCCCGCCCTGTCCAGGCAAAAAACAACGGGAAGATTTTGCAGGCAGACATCATGAATGATTTGGTCGTAAGCGCGCTGCAAAAAAGTCGAGTAAATGGCGACAACGGGTTTTAAACCTCGGGTCGCCATGCCTGCCGCGAACGTTACGGCATGCTCTTCACAAATCCCTGCGTCAATGAAGCGTTCGGGAAAACGGGAACGAAACTCGCCGAGTCCGGTGCCGTCAGGCATGGCTGCGCATACTGCGATGATTTTTTTATCTTCGCTTGCCAGTTCGCAAAGGCTCGCTCCGAAAATTTTTGTAAATCCCGGACCTTGTTCCGCGTTGATTTTGGGTGTTGGAACAAGTCCTGTTTCGGGTTCGAACCCCGGAACGCGGTGGAAGCGGGAGGGATTGTTTTCAGCAGGAGGATAGCCCAAACCTTTCTTGGTTCTGATATGGAGCAATATGGGTTTTTCCGCTTCTTTGGCTATTTCCAAGTGGCGGATGAGTTCTTCCAGGTTATTGCCGTCGATAGGCCCGATATAGTTAAAGCCCAGCGCTTCAAAAATCATGCCTTGGGTGAAAAGGGTTTTTAAGCTTTTTTCGCCTTTATCCGCAATATTGTAAAGAGTTTCCCCTATTTTCGGAATGCTTTTCAAAAAATTGCCCGTGCTGTCTTTGAAATTCAAAAACCGCTTATGGGCGAGATTGCGGCTTAAAAATTGGGATAATGCCCCGACATTGCGGGAGATGGACATTTCATTGTCATTTAAGACGACAATCATGCGTTTATGCAGTCCGCCGGCTTGGTTCAGCGCTTCAAACGC